>DATFMH010000179.1:0-2154 GCA_035267045.1 Balneolales bacterium | reverse complement strand
ATTTTATACATTGATTTATATCAATATATCTTCAGTTAAAGAGAAACGCTGCTTAGCCTTTTAATAATTACACTATAACGAAATTACCTTTCTGTTAGGAAGAAAATCTTTTCAATTACTTTTTAAGGTTATCAAATGATACATGAGGCGGGCATCATTTCAAAATTTATTGAACCAAATAAACAATTAATTACGCTTATACTAATGAATCTTCATGTAATACGTGCATTGATTTTATCTTGCTACTAATCTGATGCTCAGTAAGTGCAGCAAAATGAAATAATCAGGTATTAGGGGCTCTTTTGGAAGATTCAAATTGCTAACTAAAGGTTATGAAGTCCGGATATTTCTATTTGGGCATTAAATGTGATGTATCCGGTTTTATCGTACCCATATAAATAAAGATCATAACAGGAAAATAATTTACAAGATGAGAAAAACGATACATACAAAAAAGAATAAGCTGCTTTTTGGGAATTTGGTGAAAGTTGCAATGATATGTTGTGTTTTGATAATGGGCTTAACACATAGTGGACAAGCACAGAATTCATTGATATGGAATTATTATACAAATGGACAACAGGTAAATTCCGCTACAGAATACAATGGTACATTTTGGGTAGCCACCAACGGGGGATTGGTTAAAATGGATCAATCCGGTCAGAAGATATTTTATAATAGTGGAAACTCAGGTTTACCAACAAATGATATTTTAGCTGTAGCTACAGATACAAATGGAAATAAATGGATTGGCACAAACGGTGGGGGACTTGTAAAATATGATGGTTCTAACTGGACGGTTTACAATTCCGCCAATTCGGTTTTACCTACTGATGTGATTAAGGATATAACGGTTGATTCCAATGGTATTGTGTGGGCGGCATCGTATGATAAGGATGGTACGAAAGGGGGGATCATAAAAATTGATAATAATAATATATCCCTGATCTTGCTGGGTGCAAGTGGTTATAATCCCGGTAACAGTGTGACATCATTGTCATTTAACAATTCTAACAATGTTTTGTGGGCAGGAACCAATGGCAACGGTTTGATGAAAATGGATGGACAGACTCATACATTTTATACTTCGGATAATTCTGGCTTACCGGCAAACAATGAAATTATCGATGTAAAAACCGCATCTGACGGAAGTGTGTGGGTAGTAACGGATTTGGGAGATCTGGCTCATTTCGATGGCACAAACTGGACGGATTATAATACCTCGAATTCTAACTTATCAAGTGATCCTCAATCAGTAAATATAGATTCAAATGGAAATATCTGGGTCGGTACTAAAACTGGTTTATCTGAATTTGATGGTAGCTCTTTTGTCGATCATGGAAGTAAAGGCTCAATCAGATCTTTATTTATAGATGGTAATGACAATATATGGGCTGGTACCAATTCGAATAATCTGGATGAGTATAATGGCTCAACGTGGTCCCATTATGAAACATCAAATTCAGGATTACCAAAAGGAATCAGTATCGGGAAGATATATTATGATTCCAATGGTGGTCTCTGGATAACCAGTAGTAGTTCCGATATCGGTGTTATTGTTTATGATGGTACGACCTGGAAGACATTCAATTCAACAAATTCAGGGTTACAAAGAAATGATATCTCTCAGGTGGTAGAGGATCGTGATGGAAATATTTGGGCGGCATCGAGCTATGGCATCTCTGTTTATGATGGTGCTAATTGGACGAAAAAAAACGATTATTTAAATCTGAATATTTATGATAGTGCCATAAATGATATGGCTGTTGATACGAGTAACAACATATGGATAGCCCCGGGGAATAGCGGATTAATCAAATATAATGGGTCTTCCTGGAAACAATATGATATGAGCAATACGCCCTTGCCGGTGAATAATATCACAGCTATTTACGCGGATTCGAACGGAACAATGTGGTTTGCCTATAATGATGACAGTTATGGCAGTACCGGAAGCGGCCTTGCTAAATACGATGGTACAAACTGGACGATTTATAAGGCTAAAGATTATAATCTTGTTGATTTTCATATAACTGATATCACATCTGATAATAATGGTACATTGTGGCTGGCCAATTATTATCATGGCATCGACTCTTTCGATGGGACGAATTTCAAGGAATATAATAGAAATAACTCGGCTTTAGTCGGTGA
>DATFMH010000178.1:0-24513 GCA_035267045.1 Balneolales bacterium | reverse complement strand
AGTTTCTTCTTCCTGATGCGATCCCCGACCACACACCTGGAATTTGATATTGGCCAGGCCAAAGAAGCCAGTGAGAAAAACCCGGTATTTTATTTACAATATGCCCATGCGCGTATCAAAAGTATTCTGCGCAAAGTAGCTGAAGAATATGATTTCAAAGAGAAACCGGATCTTTCCCTGCTTCAGCATGAAGCAGAAATTACTTTGATCAAAGATATGCTGCAATTTCCGGAAATCATCCAGCTCAGCGCCGAAAGTAAAGAGCCCCACCGGCTGATCACCTACTTGAATGATTTAGCTAGTGATTTCACCCAATTTTACCATCATTGCCATGTTATGGGTGAAGATATCGCCCTGGCCCACGCCCGGACAGCCTTGATGGAAGCCCTGGTACAATTGCTGGCAAATGGGTTGCAGATACTTGGTATTTCGGCACCAGACAGAATGTGATTCAGTTAGCAGTTAGCAGTTAGCAGTTAGCAGTTAGCAGTTAGCAGTAAAAAACAAAAAATAAGAAGACAGAATGTAAGCCACTCGTTACTGGACGCTGTCCAGTAACGAATGTCCGGACACTCTGTGTCCAGCCACAATATTCAATCGGAATCATAAATTAGCAATACAAATGAACCCAAAGGGTTCATTTTCAAATTCCTTCCCTGGGGAAGGTGTAGGTTAGGGTTCGTGATCAAAGGCTAAGAATGTTAGTATTGAGTTACCGTTGATAGCACTTATGGCAATGCCACGGAAGGGGATCACCACGTCTTTCATTCGGCATTTGCCTCATTCCATCCTCGTGATGACAGTCAGGCGTTTTTTGCGTGATCTTCTGTTGTCAGTCGTCGGTCGTCCGTGGTCTTTTTCAATAATCTGCGATCATCCGCGTTCTATTAAAGCGTTCTATTCAAGCGGCTTGAAGTAATGTAAAAGCTACCCAGCCGTGTTTGACCTGGTCGACGATCTTAAAACCGGTTTGTCGGAATTTTTGGTTGCTCTCTTTTTGGGTCCAAAAGGTTATCCCGCCTAATTTCGTCGATTCCTGTAATAAACGTTCATACCAGCTATCCCCTTTCAGCAGATGCATGATAAAAAATGTACCGTCATCTTTAAGAATACGCCGCGATTCATAGAGCACCTTAACCGGATCCGTCAATTCATTAAGGGTACCGCCCATCAGCAAACCGTCGAAGGTTGACTCAAAAAATGGCATTTTATGGGCATCTGCCCGTAATAGATAAAAATTCAACGCTTGTTCTTTCGCTTTTTCGCGTGCTTTCCGTAACATTGGCATGGAATAGTCAAGTGCAACTACCGTGGCATCCTTCTCCTGACCCGCGACAAACCGTGAATACAAAGCGGTGGAACAACCGATGTCCAGATATAGTTTACCTTTCTCCGGTTGCATCCATTCTTGCAGCAACTGCTTCTCTTTTTCGAGTGGGAACTCCTGTCCGGATAACAGGCTCACTGCATTTTTACGCCAGTAGACCTCGTATAATGTCGCTGTAACGCTCCATTCGTTGGATAGCTGTGCCAACGATTTTATTTCAAGTCTCTTGCCAAGTAAATCGATGATATTGGTCGATATTTCATATTCATCTCCCTTGCGTGAACATATCGTACCGGAAAATGGCGTAGAAAGATTAGCCGCTTCATCCGGAACCGTAATAGACTCATGATCAAATTTGGGTGAGCGAAGTATTAAAGGTTTTATCATGATGTATTATTAGGGATAAAATATCGACGTTTCACTATAATTACTTATATCTACGTCTGTTGCGAACAGTTGTTTCAGAAATAACGGTTCTATTTCTGGAACATTATGGATATAGGTGCACCTTTTTCAACACCCAGCATTTGTTCGGCATTCCCTTTATTTACAACTATCTCGAGCATACCTGAACTTCCCACAATCGCCGTCGGTTCACCCTCCGGAACCGATCCGAACGTATCTTCTATTTCGTGGATAATCGTATTTCCCACAAATATTTTGACTTTATGGTTGTCGATAAGTTTTTCCAGTAGTTCTTGTGAGATGTTTGTGATAAGATTACCATAACGATCGATATGAACTACCCAACCCTGTATACCTTCTTCATCAGCAATAGGCAGTGCCCATTTATAGGTCACCAGCTTTTTTATCTTCCGGCCCAGACTGGATAATTCGACTCCATTGCATAAATGAGCGGCAACAGGTGCAAAAATATCCCGGCCATGGAAAGTTTGAGAACGTTTTTCAAACCAATAATCGGTATTATTCAGCTCATAGGCTTCGTATTTGTTTTGTGCCAAAAACAAAGAAAACAAACCGTTGTCTGGCCCTACAAAATATTGGCCATCTATTTTTACAGCTATAGGCTTGCGCTTAGTACCGACACCCGGATCGATAACGGCAAGATGGACAGTGCCGGGTGGATATAAAAAAGCCGTATTCTTTAATACCCATGCTGCTGCCATAATATCTTGTGGCGGAATTTCATGCGATATGTCGATAAGCCGTACATTTGGAGATATGCCCAATATGACGGCTTTCATGGCACTCACATATTGATCTCTATTCCCAAAGTCGGATGTTAATGTAAGAATCGGATTACGCTCTCGATTATCAGGCATAAGTATTTAGCATGACCGGCATAACAAGCATCAACATATCTTCATTATCATCCTGTGTTGATGGCTTCACTATTCCGGCCCTGTTTGGTGTGGAAAATTCAAAGACAACTTCCTCATCATCAACATTATTCAAAACATCAGCCAGATACCTGGCATTGAAACCAATGACCATCTCATCATCACTATATTCGCAACTAACGGTTTCTTTAGCTTCGCTGCTCATATCAATGTCTTCGGCACATATTTCCACTTCATCAGAAGTTAGCTGTAAGCGAATCTGCCGGGTCGTTGTACTGGAGAAGATAGAGACACGCTTAACAGTTGCGAGCATCTCATCTTTATTAATCCTCATTGTTTTATCATTTTCCCGCGGTATAACAGAATCGTAATTGGGATATTGTTCATTAATCAGCCTTGTGACCACAATGGTATTACCACTTTGAAAACGAACGTGGTCGTCTGTCACTGTTAATTCGGCATTTCCGTTTTCCAATGTTTTCTGAACAAGGGAGAGTGCTTTTTCCGGTACAATAAAATTAAGCTCCTTATCACAAGTAAGATCACTTCGAACAAGACGTACCAACCGATGTCCGTCTGTTGCCACAATGCGGCTCTCATCAGGACCTACCTGGAAATATACCCCCATCATAGCAGGACGCAAATCATCAGTAGATACGGCAAAACTGGTTTTGTGTATGGCATCTTTCAGCGATTTGGCCTCAATGGCAAGTGATTGTCCGTCATCAAGAGATGGTACGGCAGGGAATTCCTCACTCTTTTCACCAATCAGTTTATAGGTACCGCGATCGGTTTTAAATTTAACCTGCCCACGATCATCAACACTGAATACTACCGGTATGTCCGGTAATTGTCTGAGTGTATCCAACAGTCGACGTGCCGGTATCGCAAGAGCACCGTCTTCATCGATATTGGCATCAACATACTCGATTATGGAAATTTCGAGATCGGTAGCTGTTAATTTTAATTTTCCGTCTTCTGTTTCAAACAAAACGGTTTCCAGTATGGGCAATGTGGCCTTTGTTGGAACCGCACCGTTAACAGCCGATAAACCTTTGACTAATTCTCCACTTGATATACTGAATTTCATAATGCGTGTACCTAATCTTCCTGTTTAATAAATAATAAGTATCTGAAAATGCTTAATATGCAAGAAATTGCGAAATGCCTGTAAAACCTAATTAAATGTAACCTATACTAAGAAATACTGACCCAGAGTGCAACCCAAACGAGTGCTTTTTTTGATATTTCGCAACTGTAAGATATTCAAAACTCAAACATTAATTTGTAATTTTATTAGATAAACTTCTACTCATTTCCTTTTTTAAGATAAAAATTTCTATAATCAGCTTCTTGCCTTTTAGTAGAGCCAATAAAACACGATATTATCTTTTCAGGAATCTCATTAATTCACCGTAATACAGCGATATTTAGAATACCTGGTGTGAAACATAAATACCTACTTTTAATTCTTATATTTCTTCTTCTGACACCGCTCGTGTACGCACAGACTTTTCGCAGAGGAAAATATGGCGATGATTTTCTTTCGGTAGGTGGTGGAGCCCGGCCTCTCGGGATGGGCAGCTCTTATGCGGCTATCACCAATGATGTCACTGCCGGTTACTGGAATCCGGCAGGGTTGGCACATATCAAAGACATTGAAGTTGCCTATATGCACTCCGAACGATTCAGTGGCATTGTGGGATACGATTATGGTGCCGTGGCATTACCTGTTCGTAATAGCAATGGCGTATTGGCCCTTTCTTTTTTCAGGCAGGGTGTAGATGGCATTAAGAATACGCTGGCTGTCTGGAATCCCAACAGCGGGCAGAATTTACCCAGCCCCGATACCCAATTTCCGGAATTCAGTGATAATGATTATGCCTTTTTCATCTCATATTCCAAGCCATTTAATAAATCACTTTCGTGGGGTGCCACCGTCAAAGTTTTACACAGTAAAATAGGACCTTTCGCCAATGCCTGGGGTTATAGCCTTGATTTCGGACTCAAATACCGTCTAAAAAGTTTTGAGCTTGGCGCTAATTTCATGAATATACCTACGCTGTTCAAATTTTGGCAGGTTAACAGAAAATCACTGGAAAAACTTGCTCTTTTAGGTAACGATATTCCGAAGGGTCAGGATGAAATAGTGATGCCCACACTAAAATTAGGAATTGGGAAGCCATTTTTCTTTTATAATAATAACATCCGGTTGTTAACATCTCTCGATACCGATATACACTTTGATAACAGAAGAACATATTATATCAATGTGGGCAGTACCAGCATTGAACCGCATCTCGGAATGGAACTCAGCTACAAAGGTCATGTTGCCCTGCGAGCGGGACTCACAGATTTCACCACCGACCGCACTTCTCATTTATTCATGTCACCTACTCTTGGTGCGGGTTTAATCATCGGTATGGTTCATGTTGATTATGGTTTTGCCAGTTTCTCGGGAATCACAAAAGACCTTGGCTTTACACATCGTATATCATTACGGGTTTTTCTTGATAGATCACAAAAAAAATGATTTCCGTTCTTTCCTGTTTTTTGAATTCATGATGTGTATTAGCCGGGAATCCATTATGAATGATTTGATTAGATATATTTATTAATTCGATATATAATTAATCAAGATAAATCCGTTACCAGCAAACACGATACATAAATTTGAAATTATAAAGTAACTTGAGACTACTTTTAGCAGGACCAACAGCTGTAGGTAAGACAGACCTCTCGCTCCATCTGGCAGAAGAGTTAGGAATACCTATTATTTCAGCTGATTCCCGCCAATGCTATAAATACATGGATATTGGTACGGGGAAAGCCTCTCCTGATGATCTCACACGTGTAAAGCATTATAATATTTCTATTTTCTATCCGGATATCGTCGATAATGCTTCAAAATTTCACGAGCGTGCTTTAATGTGGGAAGAAGAGCTATCGCATACCTGTAATATTTATTTTTATGTCGGTGGCAGTACGCTTTACCTGGAATCTCTAATTCGGCCTCTTGACGAAGTTCCAAAAAGTAATCGGGAAAATCTTCGTGACCTGGAAAAATTGGAAACTGAATTCGGTCTTGCCCATCTCTATAATGAATTGAGACAAGTTGATCCCTTTTACGTTTCGAAAATGGATGGAATGAACCGGCAACGTATCTTTCGGGCTCTGGACGTTTTCATGCAAACAGGGATACCTTTCAGCCATTTCCATAAACAAAATAATGACATCACTCCATCGGACGACACCCTCGTTTTTGTATTGAACAGAGACCGGGCAAAACTTCATCAACGCATCAGTAAACGAGTTGATAAAATGATGGAATCAGGGCTTGTTGAAGAAGTTAAGTCGATACTTCATATGGGCTACTCACCTGATTTGAATGCTTTACAAACAGTTGGATATCGTGAAATCATCTCCTTCCTGGAGCAAAAAATTTCACTGGACAGAGCCGTTGAATTAATAAAGAGAAATAGCAGGCGTTATGCTAAAAGACAAATCACCTGGTTTCGGCGCTGGAATAATGTGGTTTGGCTAAATATGGATACACTTGACATGGATAAAGCTAAGCGATTAATTATAGATCATATTAAATCAGTAGCAGCTAACGGGAATAACCGTTAAATTTAAGGCCATAAATTAACGGCCAATACTTCATATATTGTAAAAATAATAACATGTATAAAGCAAAAGTTACCATCACACTCAGGAAATCGATACTTGACCCTCAAGGCAAGGCTACACACCATGCTTTGCAAAACCTGGGACTTCAGGATGTTTCCGGAGTACGTATAGGCAAAATGATTGAATTAAATATTAATGCTGAATCGAAAGATAAAGCATACGAAGTTGCTGAAACGGCCAGTAAAAAGCTCTTGGCCAATCCGGTGATGGAAGATTATGAAATTGAAGTTGTTGAACAACCTTAATTAAACAATACATGGCTGATATGGATCCTTCTGTTCAAGAGAAACCTGAGGTAGTGGAAAAACCTGAGATCGAGGAACAGATAGATGAAGACAAACCCTGGAAACTTATTCTCTATAATGATGAAATACATTCGTTTGATGAAGTCATTCATCAACTGATTAAAGCTTTACGGTGCAGTCAGATAAAAGCGGAAGAATTGACAATAAAGGTTCATAATGACGGTAAAGCAGTGGTTTTTCAGGGCACATTCGAGGAATGTTTCGAAAAGAACAGCATACTTAGTGAAATTCAACTTGTAACTGAAATAAAAGGATAATCTTGGCTACAAAATTTGGTGTTATAGTATTTCCGGGCTCTAATTGCGATCATGATGCCTATCATGCGGTAGGGCATGTCATGGGTGGTGATACAAAATTTATTTGGCATAAAGATACCGATCTGAACAGTTTTGATGTGGTCATATTACCGGGTGGATTTTCATATGGTGATTATCTGCGATCCGGTGCCATAGCCAAATTTTCGCCCATCATGAATAACGTGATCGAATTCGCCAAACGGGGCGGATTAGTTATGGGTATTTGTAATGGCTTTCAAATCTTACAGGAAAGCGGGCTCCTGCCGGGTACTCTTATGCATAACAGAGACCTACGGTTTATATGCAAGAATGTACATCTTCGGTGTGAAAATCATTCGACACCTTACACACATGATATTCCCGAAAACAAAGTTCTGACATTACCTGTTGCTCATGGTGAGGGGAATTTTTATACGGATGAAGACACATTAAAATCTCTTGAGGATAATAATCAGATTATATTTCGTTACTGTACTAAAGATGGTGCTATTACCGGGGAAGCTAATCCTAATGGATCGCTTCAAAACATAGCCGGTATATGTAATAAACAGAAAAATGTGCTCGGAATGATGCCCCATCCCGAACGGGTTGTAGAAAATAAGCTTGGTTCAACAGATGGGAAATATATTTTCGATTCCATCATTTCGTCACTTCAAACAGTTTGATATTAATGGATCCTGATCTACTAAAAATAATCTCTGAACTACCCGGAGCGCCCGGATTTGAACACCGTATACGTGACTTCATAATCGATCAGATCAAAGATCACGTGGATGAATACGAAGTTGACGGTATCGGGAATCTGATTGTGCGCATAAATGGGGGCCAAAGGCGAGTGATGACAGCTGCCCACCTCGATGAAATATCACTTATTTCGAAATATATTGATGACAATGGTTTCATCCGGTTTCATAACCTGGGTGGTTTCGATCCAAAAACGTTATCAACGCAACGAGTTATTGTCCACGGTAAAAAGGATTTGCTGGGTGTCATCGGTACAAAGGGTATTCATGCACAATCGGCTGAAGAACGCAAGAAAGCAGCCGAATTGAAAGATTTTTTTATTGATGTTGGTTTACCGCCAGAGAAAGTAAAACAACTGGTACCCAATGGTTCCCCGATAACCAGGGAAAAAGATCTCCGTGAACTGGGTGATAATATTACAGGCAAATCACTCGATAACCGCATTTCCGTTTATATCCTGCTTGAAGCTATCAGGCAGGCAAAGAATATACAATGTGACTTTTACGGAGTATTTACTGTGCAGGAAGAAGTCGGTATTCGAGGTGCCAGGGTTGCCGCTAATCATATACAACCTGAAATAGGAATAGCTCTCGATACTACTTTGGCTAATGACACACCGGGTATTGAAGCACAGGACAAATGTACAGAACTCGGTAAAGGTACAGCTATAAAAATTTATGATAGCAGTGTTATCAGCACCCCTTCACTTGTAACATTTCTGGAAAATCTTTGTGATCATAATGACATCAAATACCAAAGAGAAATACTGACAGCCGGCGGAACTGACTCCTCGGGTATTCAATATTTAACAGGTGTGGGAGCGTATACATCATGCATTTCAACACCCACACGTTATATACACAGCACTGTTGAAACAGTTTCCAAAGCCGATGTGGATGCATCTATCCAATTGGCTGTAAAAATGATCGAAAATATCCACACGTATACTCCTTAATATTTTTGGAAGTAAAAAACGAACATATCACCTTATATTGCACAGATCTGACTAAACGGTACAGGAAGCGTACCGTTGTATCTGATGTATCAATCAATGTACGGCAAGGTGAGATCGTCGGATTACTGGGGCCTAATGGGGCAGGCAAGACCACTACATTCTACATGTTCGTCGGACTCATACAACCTGAACACGGTTCTATTTTCCTTGATGACATGAATATCACTAATAAACCGATGTACCTAAGAGCCCGATATGGTATCGGTTATCTTTCTCAGGAAGCGAGTGTATTCAGGAACCTGACTGTCAGAGAAAATCTGGAATCAGTCCTGGAGTTCTTACCCGAATCCAAAAAAGAGGTAAAAGAGCGGGTCGATCATTTAATTGAAGAATTTAATCTTCAAACAGTTGTTAACAATAAAGGACACAGTTTATCCGGTGGTGAACGGCGACGAACGGAAATAGCACGAGCTTTGGTCACACAGCCAAAATTTATTTTACTGGATGAACCTTTTGCAGGTGTTGACCCTATTGCTGTTGAAGATATACAACAAATAGTGGCATCTCTTAAGACAAAAAATATCGGTATATTAATTACGGATCACAATGTACACGAAACCCTCGCCATTACAGATCGTGCATATCTGATGTTCGAGGGGAAAATTCTTAAAGAAGGATCAGCAGATTTCCTCGCAGAAGACGAGGAAGCCAAGAAACTGTATTTGGGACGACAGTTTCGATTAGACAGGTACAATATTAATGAATAAACATTATGGCATTTTTTTCATCTCTCTTGAACAAATTAAATAACAGACCAGGTATGAATATTGAAGAAATATCCGTTGAAGAGCTCAAAGAGAAAATCGACAATGGTGACAAACCTTTTATTCTTGATGTCAGACAACCCCGGGAATATCAGACGGCAAATATCGGTGCTAAATTAATCCCGTTGGGAGAACTTCCTCAACGCATGGATGAAATTAGTCAATATAAAGATCAGGAAATCATTGTCCATTGCCGTTCAGGAGCACGCAGCGCCCGTGCATGTCAAATCCTGAAAAATCACGGGTTTGAAAATCCTAAAAATCTTGCCGGTGGTATATTAGAATGGGCGAGAGTCGTTGATCAATCTCTGAAGGTCTGATTGACAACTTATATCAATTCATTTTAATTTCCGGGCTATTTTTTTACCACGGGAGATATTCTTTTAAGAGGGAACATTCCCGATTAGCCATTAACCGTAAGCAGCTATCTGATTCAATAGTTCTTCGTTGCTTTTAGTGCGTTTCAATACCTGTAACAGGCTTTGCATTGATTCTTTGGGAGACTTCTTAAGTAGGTAACGGCGTACCATGTTACGCTCATCCAACGAACCCTCGATGAATTTATCTTCGTTACGAGTACCGGAAGCGGCAATATTAATGGCCGGGAATACACGGTCATTTGCCAATTCACGATCAAGGACCAGTTCCATATTACCGGTACCTTTGAATTCTTCAAAAATCAAGTCATCCATCCTGGAATTGGTCTCAACCAGGCAGGTAGCAATGATCGTCAAAGAACCACCGCCCTCAATATTACGTGCAGAGCCAAAAATCTGTTTAGGGATTTCCAACGCACGTATATCCAATCCGCCGGATAATGTTCTTCCACTTTTACTTTGAGCGGCATTATAAGAACGCCCAAGGCGGGTTAACGAGTCAATTAACAAGATAGCATCTTCACCCTCTTCAGCTTTCCTTTTAACGTATCCCAAAGCTAATTCAGATATGCGAATATGGCTGCTTATAGGTTTATCGTTTGAGGATGCAAATACACGTCCCTTAGTAGTACGCAGAAAATCAGTGACCTCTTCCGGACGTTCATCAACCAATAATATGGCCAGGTGAATATCACGGTGTAAGGCATCTACACTTTTGGCTATTTTTTTGAGTAACACAGTTTTCCCGGTACGCGGGGGTGCCACGATCAGAGCCCGTTGCCCCTTGCCTATTGGTGCGATTAAATCAACAACCCTCATCTCGATATCTTCCGGCCCCTCTGCCAAGTTAATCGGCTCATCCGGCATTATCGGTGTCTGATGTTCGAAACGCGGTACGCGTGCCCAAAGATCGTTTGGTTTTTTGTTGATCTTTTCTACACTGCGAACATGTTTGTTCCCTTGTTGATCTACTTCAAACTCACCTTCAACTTCCAGTCCCGGACGCAAGTTATAATGCCGTACTTCGTCCGGTGTCAGAAAAGGATCCTTATCCGTAAAGGTAAACTCATGATCGAGTTTTCGAATAAAACCGAAACCTTTGGGATTGATTTCTACCACCCCTGTATATCGACCACCAAAAACTACATTCTGGTTATTGATAAACTGAGGAGTATATCCCTTTCCACTATTGGACTTCCGTTTATTATTATTCTTTTTTTTGCTTTTTCTTCGCTTTGGGTTTTTACCCTTAGAATGACTCATGCTTTTAGGTTTTTATCTCTTTGATACAGATGTGCCCGATTAACGTTTGATAAAAAAGGGACAAATCTTCAATAATCGTAGTAAGGGGGCTTGTCGTATAGAAGATCAGAATAGCAGGGTGCGAACCCTCATTAACGCTGCCCAACTATTCTGATCAATACTTTAATATAATGTTCTTATAGATCTTAGAAAAATAAACTGGAAAATACTAATGTTCTTATCGTACGGTTGTTGTCTCATCAATCCATCCGTAGCATTTCTTAAGTGATGAATCAACTTTGATTTTCTCACCTTTTTTCCAGTTTTGATAGAATTTTTCTTCTACACTTGGGGTTACCTGCTTATATGTTTGGTATAATTGATTAACCTTATTGGCGGTAGACGGATCTACACTTTTCGCTTTATCCAGATAATCGAGAACCAGCCAATAAACCACTTTATCCTTACGAGTCATCTGACCTGTAGTACAGTCGTTTACCGCTTGTGCATATATACGAGCTATTTGAATGTACGGTTCTCCCCAGTGAGAATCCAGATGTATACCTTCACGGGCATATTTCCTGGCTGTTTGTAATTCTTCAAGATTAATATAGTTACTTACAAGCCCTTTTATTACTGTTTTCTTTTGTTTGGTTGTCTTGGCTTTACCCAAGGCATCCTTATAATATTTTATTGCCGCTTTGTAATTAGCATTATCAGTTGCAATAGAACCAAGTCGTTCCGAATTATCATAATCAGGATTCAATTTATATAAATCCTCAGCAACTTGCTTGGCTGCATCATAATTATCTGTTTGATGATATAAATCAAACAACTCTTTTAACGACTTAACGTCTTTAGGATCACTTTTTACCTTACCTTTTAAATACGTAATACGTTCCTGAGGTGAACTGAATAACTGATTCCGGACTTTCTCAAAATAATTCTTCGTTTTATCATTGGCATAAGGTTCCGCCGTCTTCATAACACTCAGCGCTTTATCCTTTTCGCCCTGACCAACTAAATTATTTACTATAATCTGAACATAATAACCCTGGCCAAGTTGCGTGGTTTTCTTGGGATCCATTTTAAACAATTTCTGATAATCTGCAACGGCCTTTTGCATACCGTTATTGATAAAATCATTATGTTCCTGATAAAATCGGCCTTGCTGCATATACCAATCATAATGATCTATCTCATCCTTAGAAAAAGTATTGATGGCCTGATTGTATAAAGCTGCAGCTGAATCAAGATAAGCCGATTTTATTGTAGGGTCATTTTTCTTTTTAGCAATACCTTCGTAAATATCGATCATATCGCTAAAAACATCATCCCCGGAATATTGTGGCATACCCTGAATTTTTTTGGGATGAGCTATTAATAGCCATCTACCATATGGTAATGCGTTTTGATAATCTTTGTTTTTATAACTTTCCGAAAAAACGGAATAAGCTTCAACAGGGCTTAAGCCATATGGGGCAGGTGGTACCTGCTTATCTTGTGCCTGCACAGATACCATACCAACATATAGAAATACTGCTACAAGGCTAATAATTTTCTTCATGGTTTCTAATTTGTAGTTACTACTGGATTTTATGCTTTAAGAACATGAGCTCTGTTAAGTTAAACGATATTCTCAAAGAAAATATTCTTTCTCTGATTAAGTTATTTGCTTTTGAGCCTGTAAATCCATATTCAGCATTGATATTAATAGATGAACCTACCTTGGAAGGAATACCTAATCCTGCCGTTATAAACCAAGACTGAATACTGGTATCGTTTAATTTCAAGTAACCTGAATCATACGAAAATCCTACTCTGTATGCCAGATTTTGAAAGAAACTATTAGATCTTTTGTTAGCAGGCAAGAACTGAGTACCTACTCCTAATCTAATTCGATCTTTCAGGTATGAATCATGTTTACCGTCAATATTCTGGAAATCTGACCATTTTTGGTAGAGTACCTCCGAACCTACCAATACTTTCTGATTGATCCAGTATGAAATACCCATTCCTGTACGAAGCGGTAACCTCAGATTTCCATTTTTTAAATTTTTTGTAGGATTACTTACGGTACCCCCACTGCTTGCAATATAATTTTGCACAGATAACGTAGAACTCAAATGAACAGGCAAGCTGGCCATTAAACCGACAGATAATTGATCATGATCACTAAAAACCCGTGATTTCTGAAAATAAATACCGGCTCTGTTACCAAACCCGATATTTGAAATTTTTCTGTTTAACTGTATGGGTTGATAAGCCGTACTGCTGAAATTAGTGGTTATATCATCTTTTAAAATTCCAAATACCAATGAAGGCGCATATCCAACAGCCAAATTTTTATTTATCTGCCAGCCAATGCCAAGTTCAAGATAATCAATACCACCACTTCCTGAGTTATTGACATTATAATTCACAGTATCGCCGGTAGCAGAATTAATGGGAGAAATAAAATTACTTTTGGTATAACTGTAATTTGAGCTTGAAATTGGAAATAACCCTAAAGAAACACCTACTTTATTCCTTTTAACAGGTATTACAAGTTGAAAATGACTGGGTTCAAGATTTGTCTTAATATTTTTATTCAGGTTATCTGACGATTCTATGTTACGGATAAAAAAACCACCGGAACCGGAAGTATAAAAAACATTTCCCCACATAGCCGGATTGGCAAGGTTTGCTGACCTGACATTTAGGCCTATCCCACTCATTCCCATACCTTGTGCATCAGAATCGCGGTAATCGTTTAAGGTACCAATTCCATAGTATGAATAGAGAGAACCTTTATCGTTTATGCTATTATTGTTTTGGCCAAATACAAGGCCACTACTTAACAGACTAAATAATATGACGAGATTAATGTACTTCAAAAAGCTTATTATTTTACAGATGTAATAATCAGTTTGGGATTTCGCACGACTGATTGTGGTGTCCTTAAAAGCAGAGAATAAATAATACCGCTATTTCCTTCAGGTACAAAATAAAATCTTCCTTTATTACTATGCCCAAGCATAATATCGTTTATCTGTCCTGTAAGATTATACCGGAACGATCCATCTTTGGGGTTACGCGCCGCAACTCCAATCGGACCCTTAAGAACATCGAAATTTATTTGATCACTTTCTAAGTAATAAATGTTAATATTTGAAACTTTTGGCCTCACGTTATTAGCAGGCAGCGTATTTTGCATCATTGTCGAATCTTCGTACAACGCCATTTCAACGCGTGAGAGTGCTTTTGTATTAAGAGTATCACCATTAATGGTTAACGTTGTATCCGATTTTACATCTATCTTAATACTCGGTACCCTGCTAAATGTAGAATATATTTGAGATAATGAATCTCCAACAGACGTCTCATTTGTTCTCTTAACACTATAGGCCCAGGTTTTAGCATTTACAGCTACTGAATCATGTATAATCAAATTTGTATTCTGACCCTGAAATGAGACTATTTTCCCGTTTGTTTTGGGAACCAGGATGAATCCGGGTTCTTTTATATTAAAAATAGAATCACGAACTGACGCATCTTTGGAACTATACAAAACCGAACGATATTTGCTCACCCAGCTTTGAGGCATCTGAACATCAATCGAATCATCGTGTCCAACGTCGAAAGAAGTGATCACATTGCCCGAAGCCGGTGGTATTGAATCGACTGTCCACGAACGGCCCCTCCAGCGTTGTGACGCTTCTTCCAAATCGAACGTTACCGTTTGATTGGTATCTCCATAAACAGAATCGATATAAAACCGCATATAAATCTTATCATCCGGTTTTAGTGTATCGATATTTGATGGTAATACAAGCGAAGGTTGTACCAACCCTGTAGCTTGAACATTACCAAATAATTTATCGTTATAAATTCCAGCCGAGTAATCGATTCGGTCACCGCTATATAACTCTATTTTAGATGTTACATAATTTGTTAGTGGGATTGTATCAATTACAACATTCCCATTAGACGGTACAAGACCTGAACCAACTATACCTGGTTTATCACAACTATAAACCAATAATGATGCAAATACTGCAATAATAATTGGAAAATATCTTGCGACTTGGCGCAAACTACTTCTCTTAAAAATCAAAGGGGCTACTATTAATCGTTTGATAAATTTCTATTCTTCGCCGATTTTATGGTACAAATCAGCAAATTTACTGGATATATCTTGTGGAGAGCCTTGGATCTTAATCGGTTCAATATTTAATTCTTTAAATGACTGATCGAATTCGTCCCGAATCTCGTTTCCTGTAACCACATAATCAGCATAACGTAATCCGGCTTTAATAAAGTCTATCTTCCCATCAGATTTTACTTCATCAGCTTTAAAATCTTTTGGAAGTCCCATTTTTGTCAGGATAGACTCATCAAAAAGCCCATGATTTTCAGGAGCGTGCAGGTTATATATCACTTTCGTATTCTTAAAAATTTCTTCGTCTTTATAAATAGTTCTTAAGAATACAGGAATAAATCCTGCAGCCCAGTCATGACAATGAATGATATCGGGCTCCCAACCTAGCTTCTTTACGGTTTCAAGCACCCCTTTATTGTAGAAAACTAATCGTTCATCGTTATCTTTATAAAATTTATCTGTTTTGGGGTCCTTGAATAATCCTTTGCGTTGAAAATAGGTATCATTATCCAGAAAATATACCTGAAGTTTAGCATTAGGGATACTGGCAACTTTAATACGCATACTCTCCGTTTTGCCCCCCACCTCTACTTTGATGCCCGACAAGCGGATAACTTCATGCAAACGATTGCGACGGTCATTGATGGAACCGTATTTAGGTAAGAGGATTCTTATTTCAAAACCCTTATCCTGCAAAGATGCCGGCAGGAATCGTAACAAATCAGCCGTGTTGGTCATTCTGGCGAAGGGTGATATCTCAGCAGCAGCGTATAGAACTTTCATACCTTAATATTTTCTTATTAAATAGTTATGATTCTTTGTCATTATATGATTCATCCGAATCGATCTGAATGTGATCTATATCGTCATCCAGCGAGAAAAACTCAAATAAAGTGTCGCTTCTTAAACCCAGACGCAACGTTTCAAGCGGGATCACCTCAGCGGGATGTATATTACCTACATTTACATTGGTTCCCAGTTTTTTAATAAACCAAACCTGCTGTCCTTTTTGAGGCGCTTCAAATAATAAGTCATCGACACCAACCTGATCTACGATCTCGTCGATTAAACCTGATCGTACTTCACCATTGGGCCTGAACACGCCAACCGTACCGCTTTCACGTGCCTCACAAATGATCTTCCAGGCACCGGCTTCAAGTTCAGCCTTGATCATTTTAACCCATTTATACGGGGGTATGATATCATTAGGATTTTTACTGCCTACTTCAGAGAGAACGGTAAAGTTTTTACTCAATTCTGAAACAATATTTCGTTTTTTCTCCTCCGATAACCAAATGGTACCGTTTGA
This sequence comes from Balneolales bacterium, assembly GCA_035267045.1. GTDB lineage: Bacteria > Bacteroidota > Rhodothermia > Balneolales > DATFMH01 > DATFMH01. The sequence goes on along the minus strand of DATFMH010000178.1, from coordinate 8,002 downwards.
GACTTCAACATGCCCGATTTTATAATGATCAAGCAAGCGCAGGTAGGCATCCAGTTGATCACGTAATACATAAGCCTCAAAAAGCGTACCCCCGAAATAAACGGGTATTCCAGCACTGTGATAGGCGGCAATTTTTTCTGGAAGCTTTGGAGTTACATAAGATGTTCCCCAACCCAACTTGACAATATCGGTATAATCAGCAGATGTTTCCAGGAAATCTTCTACTTGTCGTACACTGTATCCTTTATCAAGAACCAGCGTTAAACCGTTATCTCTTGGTTTTTTCGACCTTTTTGGTAGATTATTGAGTTTAAAATTCATATGAGCGGTTTTAGGTAAAAATATATCTGTCGAATTTACTAATTTAAGGCCACATTTTAAAGTTTTAACTGACCTCTTCGGTTTCTATAGATACCAGATTGGCATCTTTGGCTCCACTTTTGCCGTCTCTGTTCGATAATTTTATCAAAAAACGGATATGTTCACGATCAATATTATCCAGCATATCTTGTGTGTAACGCCAATCCCAGTTTCCCGTTGAAGTACCGGGATAATTCATTCTGTGATCACTTTCAAGGTTCATATAATCCTGAAGAGGGAATATAGCCATTCTTGCCACCGAAAACATACCAACGCGGATCAGCTCCCAATTGATATTCGAACCATCAGACCTGGTATATTCCCTGGCCCTATGCTTTTCAAGGTCGGTTGCTGAGTTATACCAGCCTAATGTGGTGTCATTATCATGTGTACCGGTATAAACCACACAGTTATTATTGACATAGTTATGTGGAAGAAAACTATTAGCTTCATTATCAGAAAAGGCAAATTGCAGGATTTTCATCCCCGGGAAGTTATAATTATCCCGTAACAGGTTAACCTCTTCGGTCAATACTCCAAGATCTTCAGCTATTATCGGTAACTCACCCAGCTCTTTTTTAATAGTATCAAACAACTTATAACCGGGCCCTTTCACCCATCGCCCGTTGATAGCTGTTTCTTCTGTTGCTTCAACCTGCCAATAGGCTTCAAATCCTCGAAAATGATCGACCCGTATGGCATCAAAAAGATTAAACATCTGTTCAAACCGTTTTAACCACCAATCGAAACCATTTTTCTCAAGCTTTTTCCATTTGTACAACGGATTACCCCATAATTGACCTGTTTCACTGAAGTAATCGGGCGGGACACCGGAAACAAGTACCCTGTTTCCTTCGTCATCCACTTCATAATACTCCGAATGTGACCAAACATCGGCACTGTTGTGATCTACAAAAATAGGGATATCACCGATGATCATAATCCCTTTTCTATTTGCATAAGACCGTAATGCAAACCATTCATCGAAAAATTCATATTGAAGCCAATAATGATAATCGATGCGCTCTTTGAGCATCTTGCGATATTTATCCAGCGACCGTTTATGTCGCCTGGTCAATCCGGTTTCCCATTTATTCCAGGGTTTCTTATCGAAGTGCTCAAGGCAAGCCATGAAAAGGGCATAATCATGGATCCAGTAGTCATTATCTGTTTTGAACGTTTCAAAATTCTCTAATTCTTTCAATGTAGCATTTTCATAAAAACGATCCGAAGCCAACGCTAATAACTTATCTTTTACTTGAAAAGCCCGCTCATAATCTACCTTACAGGTTTGATCTATGATTGAATCTTTAACTTCTGCGGTTGAAAGCAGCCCCTTATCAACTAACAGATCAGGACTTATCAAATAATGATTTCCGGCAAATGCCGAATAACTGGCGTATGGGGAATTACCATACCCGGTAGGTGTTAGTGGAAGTATCTGCCAGACGGATTGATACGTTTCTTCCAAAAAATCAATAAATGTATTTGCTGAAGGCCCTAAATCCCCCATTCCATAAGGTGTCGGGAAAGAGGTTGGATGGACCAGGGTTCCACTCGATCGTTTAAATTTCATAATTCTTTCAGATCAATACACATAATTGCAACTGCACTCGATTCTTAGATATGTAATGCAGTTGCACCAATATTATTATCCACGTTTTTTTAATTTGATAATTATGCCTGCCAGCGGTGGTATAGACAAAGAAACAGAAAACGGTTTATTTTGCCACTCTCCTGCCTGTGTATGCAAGTCATCATTTACAACATTGCTTCCACCATACTTTGAATCGTCGCTATTAAACACTTCCTCATAAATACCTTCTTCAGGAACTCCTACTTTATATTCTTCGTGTACAGTAGGTGTAAAATTAAATACACCGACCATATGCTCTTTTTTATCTTTGCTGTACCGTATAAATGATAAAATACTATGATCGACATCCGAAAAATCAACCCAGTCGAAGCCACTCCAATCAAAATCCACCTGGTATAAAGACGGCTCATTAACGTAAATTGTATTTAGCCCTTTAACAAGATTCCGTATCCCCTTATGTGGTTCCCAATTTAACAGATGCCACTCAAGCTGCGATTTTTCATTCCATTCCGACCATTGTCCGAATTCACTTCCCATAAAAAGCAACTTTTTACCAGGATGCATGATCATATAAGTATAAAGCAGGCGTAAGTTAGCAAATTTTTGCCAATCATCACCGGGCATTTTTCCCAGCATAGAACGCTTCATATGTACTACTTCATCGTGGGAAAAGGGTAATATAAAATTTTCCGTAAATGCATAAATCATCGAAAATGTTATTTGATGATGATGATGCTTGCGAAAAAGGGGGTCTACTTCAATGTATTTCAAAGTATCATTCATCCAGCCCATATTCCATTTATAATCAAATCCGAGTCCCCCTAAGTAGGTTGGACGCGAAACCATGGGCCACGCCGTTGATTCCTCGGCTGCCGTCATAATTCCGGGAAAATCGAGATGAGTGACTTCATTAAAACGTTTTAAAAAATTAATGGCTTGAATATTTTCACGGCCGCCATACTCGTTTGGGATCCACTCGCCTTCTTCGCGGGAATAATCCAGGTATAACATCGACGCCACCGCATCAACGCGTAAACCATCGATATGATATTTATCGAGCCAATAAACAGCATTCGATATCAGAAAATTCATCACTTCTGTACGGCCGAAGTTGAAAATATTGGTCCCCCAGTCTTTATGCTCTCCAAGACGTGCATCCTCATGTTCATAAAGGTGTGTTCCGTCAAAAAAGTGAAGTCCGTGTGCATCCTTGGCAAAATGAGCGGGTACCCAATCAATGATCACTCCCAAATCGTTTTTGTGGCATTGATCGATGAAGTACATAAAATCCTTTGGATTGCCAAAACGGCTTGTTGGTGCATAATAACCGGTTACCTGATACCCCCATGAAGGATCATACGGATGCTCTGCAATGGGTAATAATTCCAGGTGAGTATAACCCAGCGATTTAGCGTATGGAATCAAATCATCTGCCAATTCATGATAGCTTAAAAACCCGTCCTCCGTATCATCATCTTTACGTTTCCAGGAACCAAGGTGCACTTCGTATATCGAAACCGGTGCATCCAAAGCCTGTTTGTCCTGACGATTCTCCATCCATTTCTCATCTTCCCAGTTATATCCATCCAATGAGTAAACAATGGAAGCCGTATCGGGCCTCTTCTCCATGAAAACAGCATATGGATCCGTTTTTACCAATGGGAAATCCATAGCCGCATTGGCTATCTCATATTTGTAGAGTACTCCTTCATCCACTCCTGGAATAAACAATTCCCACAATCCCTGATCATAAAATTTACGCATCACGTGGGTCCGGCCATCCCAGTTATTAAAATCACCAATAACACTTACTCTCGAAGCACTTGGAGCACATACAACGAAATGTGTTCCCCGGACTCCATCTATTTCTTTGATATGGGCGCCGAGTAGTTCATAGGCCTTTGTATGATTTCCTTCACCCCATATCTGTAAATCGAAATCGCTAATTAACGGCCCATAACTGTAGGGGTCGGTAATTTCGTACGTCGTATTATCTTTCTCTATCTGCAGGGTATACGGGAAAAATTCATTTTTATCTGTAAAGACGGTTTCGTAAAATCCTTTGGAATCCAGTTTTACCATTTCCTTTGAGGAAGATCCATTGTTATATCGTACCTTTACACTTTTTGTATAAGGCTGGAAGGTACGAATAGCGATGGCTGATTTATTCTTTTTAACAACCTGATGCATTCCCAATACTGAAAATGGATTTCCGTATTGACCCCGAACAATGGCTTTAATAGTTTCTTTGAATTCCACTAATGTTATTTTAACTAATGTATAATATTATTAAGCAGACGAGTGGTTAAAATATGAAAATTTTATCGTAAGATTTAGCTTTTTCAATTATACTCAAGTGATTACCCCTCACTTTTATTTAAAATTATGAAAATTACCAATTTTATCGCCCGCAAATATCTCTTTTCAAAGCAGCATATCTCACTTATATCAACGCTGACGTTAATAAGTATCGTGGGTGTAACTATTGGTACCGCCTTGCTCATCATTGTCTTATCCGTTTTTAACGGATTTTTTGACCTGGTTAAAAATATGCTGCTATCCTACGACCCGGATATCCGTATTGTATCCACAACGAATAAATCGTTCGTTCTGACCGACAGCCTGAAAAATGATTTGTCCAATATTCCCGAGATAAGAGTCATATCCCCGTATGCACAGGGTAAATGTATTCTGGCCAATACTTCAGAACGGGATAAAGTTGTAATTGTTCGTGGTGTCCGGCCCGACCGGTTTTTCCCATTGAATGAGCATAAAAACAGCATCACCGAAGGTAAATTCAATTTAAGTGTGCAAAACAGGCTGCCCGGCATATTAATTGGCGATGAGCTGATAAACCAGTTACATCTCACAACAGGCGATAAAGTTTCCCTGATGAGTGCACAAGGCATGCAGAAAGCACTGACCCAGTTTGCCGGACCAAGCAATTATCGTTTTGAGATACGCGGCGCATTCCGGCTCCGCCAAATTTTCGAAGGATCAGTCGTTTTTGTGGATTTGAGGGCAGCCCGGCGTCTTTTCCACCTTCGCAACGGTATCACCGGAATTGATATCAAACTTAACACTCACGAGGATGCTAATGCGGTCAAAGCCCGATTGCAAAATATGCTGGGTAAAAACTATACTATAAAAACCTGGTACGATCTTCAGAAGCCGCTTTATGATGTAATGTACCTGGAAAAATGGGGCGCTTACCTGATTCTTATGATTATCGTTCTCGTCGCCGTTTTGAATATTGTCGGATCATTAACAATGATCGTACTTCAGAAAAACCGGGATATCGGAATAATGTTGACCATGGGCTTCAGCCCTTCCGATATCAAACGCATCTTCCTGAAACAAGGTTTTTTTATTGGCCTGATCGGATGTGGTTTCGGGGGTATAACCGGTTTGTTGCTTAGCTGGCTGCAAAAAACATATGGATTGGTGAAACTTGCCGGCGCACAGTCATTTATTGTATCGGCATACCCGGTAAATATTCAGGCTTCAGATGTCCTTATTGTTACGCTGGGCAGCCTGCTGCTTTGCGTTCTTGCCAGTTGGTATCCTGCTACACGGGCCTCCAAAGTAGTCCCCGCCGATGCCATTCGCTACGAATAGTGAAGGCACAAAGAAAAGCCCGGTTAATTATTAGAATAGGGATGGCCTGGGTTGACAGGTTTGCCGGGATTATTTTAGCTGCCACAGTTTTACGCTGACAGCACGTTAAGTTTTATTTCACATTCCATCTTTTTCTGAAATATTATCTCTCATATCTATCCCCATACCTTTTTGGGAAAAAACGGTGGTTCATCCGCTTAATACGCTTCTAACGCGTTCCATTTCGTTCACTCATTATATGTATCCGGCAAATCATTCTCGTAAAGCACCACATCCCCTTGTTGCAAATAATCCCTGAGAAAACTATTGGCATCGAACAAGCTGTTGAAAACTTTCATTTTCTCCAACTCTAAACCTGTTTCTTTAATACCATCCTGAATCGGACGCGTTTGTTCCGGACCTACAAGCAACACCATATCTATGCCTGAATTACCAATAAAACGGCCGAATTTTTTATTCTCATCGTATTCTCTTTCCCCAAGCTCAATCATACCCGGCGTTACGATTACACGGCGACCGTGATTGAACTGTGCGAGGATATCAACAGCATTTTGAGCACCGATCGGATTGGAATTGAAGGCATCATCGATAATCGTTATGGAATCCTGTCTTTTCAACTCCAGGCGATGTTCTACGGGTTGTATCTTTTTTGCAGCCAAAATCATCGTTTTTAAACGAATACCCATTTTTTTTGCCACACCCATTGCCAGCAATAAGTTTTGGACATTATGCTTGCCCAATAACGAAATGTCAACCGTCTCCTGTTCCTCTCCGGAACAATCCACGGTGAAAGAGCATCCTTCCGTTGAATAGGTGATACCTGACGCTTTTATATCACCCTGTTCCAGGCCCGTTTCGATGACTTCAATATCATTTCGTTTTTCAATCATCTGCCTGACCAACGGATCATCCGCATTAATAACGGCTGTGCCATTTTCAACGAGATTTTCAATAATCTCGGCTTTTGTCTCCTGTATGGCTTTTTGAGAACCGAAGGTTTCGAGGTGGGCTAAACCCACATTGGTAACAACAGAAATATCCGGCTGTGCGATGTCACACAATTCTTTGATATTACCTTTGTAACGCGCTCCCATTTCAAGAACCAATACCTGATGACTCGCTTGTAAATCGTTATTAATGACTTTGCAGATTCCCATCGGGGTATTATAACTACCGGGAGTCACACAAACACTGTAGCGTTCCTTTAGGAGGTCACGGATCATAAATTTTGTACTCGTCTTACCGTAACTGCCGGTTATAGCAATGATGGTAAGATCGGGCATGCTTTTAATTTTTCGGCGGGCCATCTTCTTAAATCCATTTTGGAAATATTTTTCCAACGGAAGGAGTATGGATGCACTGAGCATCAGGAAAAATGGCAATAACACATCACCGATAACCCATGTGAAGGCCAATACATAAATATCGTAATAAAGCGAGCTGTATTGATAGGTAATTTTCGTTCCCCATACCGGAAGTAACACCGAAAAAACGGCAAAAACAATGGCAAGGCGGTTCATTCTCGGAGTAAAAACGAGGGGTTTCTTTTGCTTTCCCCGGTAGTCTTTCACTGAACTCATCCAGAAAACGGCAAAAATAACTACGATAATCGTAACGGAAGATTCTGTTAACTCTTTACGAAAAAATATAAAAAGTACGAGTACGAGGAGGTTTAATAAACCATGCTCGAAGGTTATGACATATTCCGTCCAGTTTTCTTTCATCCAACCCCAAAACTCCCTGATCTTATACCCGCTCAATTGGAAACGGTGCAGGAAGAAACGTCCCCGATAGATCATCCGGTGAGCCATGAGTAAAACGAAAAATATGGCGAGAATATCAATTACTGTAAAATACCAGCCCAAAATATTAACTTGTTTTTCTGTGAAATTGAATGGTTATAGAGGTAACTACGTTAAAAAAGACCCTTTTGGTACAATCTTTAATCAGAAATACACTACAGGTCGCTTAATATAACAACTTATACTATCTTTACAGCCGAATTGTTAACTATTAAACAAAAAGAAAACAATTTATGAAATTAATAATACCGATGGCAGGCCGTGGAACCCGGTTACGTCCTCACACTCATACAACACCTAAACCACTATTACCGGTGGCCGGTACGATGATTGTGGAACGTATAATACAAACATTTGACCGAACCCTCGACCGTAATATCGATGAAATTGTATTTATCCTGGGAGATTTTGGTGAAGAAGTAAAAACAGCACTCCGTGATATGAGTGCCAGGCATAATGCCAAAGCCACATTTTATAAACAGGATCAGGCCCTGGGGACAGCACATGCCGTTTATTGTGCAGCTGATTCTCTTGCAGGCGAAGTCATTATCGCATTTGCTGATACGCTCTTTGATTCTGAAACTGTCGTTTCCGTTGAAGATGCCGACAGTGTGATCTGGCTAAA
>DATFMH010000177.1:0-15302 GCA_035267045.1 Balneolales bacterium | reverse complement strand
GGCATTTTTTTGTAAGAAAAAAATACCTTACTTTCACTCATTGTATTAATACATATAAAATAACAGTATTGCGTTGTTATTTTTTAATGACGCATGAATATTTATCTATCACCAAACAGATCTGAAAGTAGCATATTTATGAAATTTCGATCAGTACTAATTATTGCTCTGTCTTTAGGTTTGGGTCTTACAGCCTGTCAGCAGAGTGCTCAAAATGGAGCAAAACCGGATTTAAGCAAAAAAAAGGATAAAATCAGTTATAGTATAGGTTATAATATTGGCCGTAATTTAAAAGGTCAGGATGCTGATATTAATCCCTCTGTCATAGCACGCGGTATAAGCGATGCTATGCATGGTGATACTCTTATGTCACAAAAAGATATGATGAGTACACTACAGAATTTTCAGTCGGATATGACGCAACAAAGGCAACAGAAACAAGAGAAGGTTGCGAAATCTAATCTTGAAAAAGGGAAAAAATTTCTGGCTGAAAACAAAAACAAACCCGGCGTTCATGAAACGAAATCGGGATTACAGTATAAAATTCTGAAAGCAGGTAAAGGTCCGAAACCAGGTCCGCACGATACGGTAGTAACGAATTATAAAGGTACCTTACTTAATGGTAAAGTATTTGATAGTTCTTATAAACGTGGGAAACCAGTAACTTTCCCTGTTGACGGTGTTATTCCGGGATGGACTGAAGCTTTACAAAAAATGCATGTTGGTGGTAAATGGCGTTTATGGATTCCACCGAATTTAGCTTACGGTAAACGCGGAGCCGGTAATACTATTCAACCCAATTCCACTTTAGTATTTGATGTTGAATTGATGAATATCAAAAAAGCTGATAAGAAGAAGTAATTTTTATCGACACAATTATTGATAGAATAAAAAAGCCGTTCATTGCTGAACGGCTTTTTTTAACTAGCTCATAAATGTATGACTGAATGCACTACGCATATACTCAGTCCAGGTAGGCTCTTTTCATTAATTTCCCTGCTTTTTTCTTATCTGTAGTATCAAGTAACATGGCAAGAATACTGGCTTTCCCATTGACATTTATCTTCTCTGCCGTCAACAGGATAGTCCTTCTCTCACCCAGCAGCGTTCGAACTTTTGTTTCTATGGCAAAGGGCATATCTTCATTTCGTTCCAGATAGTAATTCATTGAAATCCATTCCTGTTCATCTACCCACATATCGAGCTCGTGTACTGTTTTTCCATGCACCTGATCTTTATCATCACAATCCATAAGATGAGCGAAACTATCGTTTACCATCGATATTCGCCCCTCCTCAAAGTCTATTATACTAATGGCAACCGGTGCATTGTGAAATACCTTGGCAAAACGTTCTTCCGAACGCCGGAGTTTAGCTTCCGTAAGGTGACGTACTTTTATTTCTTCCCTTAGCCGCTTATTCGATTTTGTCAATTCCATAGTCCGCTCTTCTATCCTTTTCTCCAAATCATCGTAAGCATTAGCCAGTAATTCCTGAGCCTGCTTCCGTTCACGTACTTCACGAAGAGTTTTTAATTGTAACTTCTCTATACTTCGATAAATGAAATAGGCGGCTGCCGTACCGATTACACTACTGAATGATATGGTTACAATATGCGATTGCCATATGGTAATATCCGGATATATGATTTGTTTCAGTAATTCATATACCGACATACATATTATCATCACAAAAAAAGTGACAGATAATAATTTTGCTAATTTGAAATTGCTTTTTTCGAGTGACATAAAACCAGAATATTCCCACATTCATTATTCTGATAGCAAAAATAACAAAAGGAATAGACGCTAAGATTAACGCAGTATTATCTTTAACGTTTATAAACTAATTCTGATAAAATATAAATGACGGCTATTTATTGTTAATGATAACTTAATATTCCGTTAAGACTTGCATAATCTGAAAGCTTCATTTTAATACCAAAAGGAATCAGTCCTTTTGAATCATTAATAAGACTATTTCGCGACTCATATAGTCTTATGTATAATATTATTAAAGGTAGTACGCCCTTAGGCATACACATACATCTCTAACCTCGACAGAATGATTATCTGCCGGGGTTTTTTATTGAACCTTCACACAAAAAGGCTTTCCATATGGAAAGCCTTTTTTTCTAATAATTTTATTTGTACTTACGAAACCTTTTCAGGCTCCTCGCTCGAATGCATATAGTCTTCCATAGGAGGACAGGAACAAACCAGATTTCGATCTCCATAGGCATCATCCACCCTGGCGACACTGGTCCAGAACTTGATATCTTTAAGCCATTCTAACGGATAACACGCCTTTTCTCTTGAATATGGATGATTCCAATCACCAGCCAGGGCCGAATAAGCTGTATGAGGCGCATTTTTCAACACATTATCTTCTTTATCAGCTTTCCCATCTTCAATTTCCAGTATTTCCTTTCGAATAGATATCATCGCCTCACAAAAACGATCCAATTCTTCGAGAGATTCACTCTCAGTAGGCTCGATCATCATCGTTCCGGGAACAGGAAAAGAAACGGTAGGTGCGTGAAATCCATAATCCATTAACCGCTTGGCCACGTCAATAACTTCAACACCGGCCGATGGCTTAAATTGACGCATATCTATTATAAACTCATGGGCCGAAAAACCATTGGCACCGGTATATAAAACAGGATAGTATTTCTGCAACCGGACTTTTAGATAATTGGCATTTAAAATGGCATATTCCGAGGCTTTTTTAAGACCTTCAGACCCCATCATATTGATATAGGCATAGGAAATAGGCAGAATACTTGCACTACCCCACGGAGCACTTGTAACAGCCGGAATGGCTTTCTCATCGTCTCTTAGATTATAAATGTGTCCCGGCAGGAATGGTGTCAAATGTTCAGCCACACCTATAGGACCGACACCAGGCCCTCCGCCACCGTGAGGAATAGTAAATGTTTTATGCAGATTCAAATGACAAACATCCGCTCCAATAACGGCCGGACTTGTAAGGCCAACCTGTGCATTCATGTTGGCGCCATCCATATAAACCTGTCCGCCATTATCATGAATAATCTTACATATTTCCTTAATATCTTCCTCGAAAACCCCATGGGTTGATGGATAAGTAACCATGAGGGCAGCCAGGTTATCAGCATTATCTTCCGCTTTTTTCTTTAAATCCGGCACATCAATATTCCCGTTTTCATCACAAGCTACAACAACCACTTTCATGCCGGCCATTACGGCACTTGCTGGGTTGGTACCATGTGCGGATGAAGGTATTAAAGCAATTTTACGATGATCATCTCCCCTGCTCTTATGATAAGCCCTGATCAGCATTAACCCCGTAAATTCACCCTGAGCGCCTGAATTAGGCTGCAATGTAACAGCATGAAATCCTGTAATACGGCAAAGCCACGATTCCAGATCATTTATCAACTGTTCATATCCTTCCGCCTGATCTTTCGGCACAAATGGATGAAGTCCTGCAAATTCCGCCCAGCTCACCGGTATCATTTCGGCAGTAGCATTAAGCTTCATCGTACATGATCCGAGGGATATCATCGAATGAACAAGCGACAAATCGCGGTTTTCGAGTTTCTTGAGATAACGAAGCATTTCATGTTCGGAATGAAAACTATTAAATACTTCGTGTGTCATAAAATCGGAAGCTCGTTTAAGCCCGTCCGGAATATCTATAGCTATCTTTTCAGCTTGTTTATTGACATCAAAACGGCTTTCATTATCCACAGCGTGGGCAAATATTTTAAGCAGTTCATCTACATCAGAAAAGGTCGTTTTCTCATCCAGGGAAATGCCGATTCTGGTATCATCAAAATATCTGACATTAACCCGACGTGTCAGGGCTTCGTTACGAATCGCACCTTTTAATTTATCGTTTTCAACATCAATAGTCAGCGTATCGAAATGCGATTTATTTGTTATGGTAAAACCAAGAGTCTCCAAACCTTTCTTTAACAGACCTGTTAACCCATATATGCGACGTGCTATACGCCTGAGGCCTTCGGGTCCGTGATAAACACCATATGCTGCTGCCATTACGGCCAGTAGAACCTGGGCCGTACAAATATTGGACGTGGCCTTTTCTCTTCGAATATGTTGTTCACGTGTTTGCAATGCCATCCGGAAAGCTGGATTACCCTCAGCATCAACAGTAACGCCGATTATCCGTCCCGGAATTTTCCTTTTGTACGATTCCCGCGTGGCAAAAAAAGCTGCATGAGGCCCACCATATCCAAGAGGCACTCCGAAACGTTGTGAAGAACCCACTACGACATCAGCATCCATCTCACCCGGCGCTTTTAATAAAGTCAGGCTTAATAAATCAGCAGCAACAGCTGCAAGTATATCTTGTTCATGCAGTTGTTTTATTATGTCTGTATAATCTATAACAGATCCGTCAGTTCCGGGATATTGTAGTAAAGCACCAAACACATTTTCCGTATCCCCATTTAATAATTCGTGGTTACCGATTTTTAGCTCTATATCCAGTGGTTCGGACCGCGTTTTGAGTACTTCAATCGTTTGTGGATGACAGTTGTCCGAGACAAAAAACACATTAGCTTTTTTCTTGGCGCCTTTTCTCATGTCGAACAACATACTCATTGCTTCCGCAGCGGCCGTACCCTCATCCAAAAGTGATGCATTGGCTAATTCCATTCCTGTAAGGTCTATAACCATGGTCTGGAAATTAACAAGCATCTCGAGCCTTCCCTGTGCTATTTCAGCCTGGTATGGTGTATACGAAGTATACCATCCGGGATTTTCGAAAATATTACGTTTTATCACATTGGGGACAATTGTATCATAATACCCCATTCCAATAAATGATCTGTAAACGTTATTTCGGGATGCCACCTCTTTGATATGTTTTAAAAAATCATGTTCCGACAGGGCTGCCGGTAATTGCAGTGGTTCCTTTAGTCTAATATTTTTGGGGATAGTTTTATTGATAAGGCTATCCATTGAATCAACACCAATAGTTTGCAGCATTTCTTTAACTTGTTCCTCATCAGGACCAAGATGTCGATTCTGAAATTTCTCTTGTTTAAATAAATCGATACGCATATATACGCTCGGCTGTTTTAAGATTTAAAATAAATATTTTCTCATATTAAAATATCTGTACCATGTTTATTATCAACAGTTTATATCCAGGATAAATTTAATATATAAATTTCCAAACACGGCATTTCTAAGATACGCAGGAAGGTCGATAAAATATACCCTATAAGTGATTTATATTTACTAAAAAAACAAAACAATTACCCCTTAAGTCTTCTAATTATTTCTTATCCCACAGCTCAGGTTGACATTCTTTACAGGGACACATTTCCCGTAACCTTTCCCATCGATATAATCCGCTATTATGCCCATCACTCCAATTTATCTGAATGGCATAATTCCCAATCGGGTTAATACCGTTTATTTCCCAATGCCGTTCAGGTTTCTGTATGAAAAGTTCAGGATCAACCGGCTTACCCATATTTTCATGCCCACCTACACAGGTAACACAAGGACACGCCTTTCGAAGCCCTTCAAGAGGGAAAACACTTTCATGATTATCAGTCCATATAATGGTTAAATTTTGATTTGAAACATCAACCGTAATCTTTTTCGCTACATATTTATCCATAAGACAATACTTAATTATAGACCTTTAAATAGTATTTGTGGCACGAAACCTGTTTTTCGCGTTACTTTATATTTTGTAACGTACCGGATCAACGACAATTGCCATTTTAAAACCTTAGTCCGGATCCTGATATATTTGTATCATTATGAAGCTAAATGAGATAAAAGGGAAATTTTTAAGACTATATTTTTTGTTATTACAATTAGCGCTAATTTAAAAAGTTTAAACGTTACAGATTGTTAAAAACTGACAATATTTACATTGTATCATAATTACAACATTTGTTCACATCTCTATTAATCGTTGATTTAATGGTTTAATCATGAAAGCAGTGATAAGTAAAATTGGTCCTGTTTTAGGGCTTGTACTTTTTGGTATTGCACTGTGGTTTTTGAGCCACGAATTAAGGCACTATAATGCTGCTGAGATATTGGCCCAACTATCTAATTTCCCGATACTACATATTGCACTGGCATTTCTTTTTACCGCTATCAGTTATTTAGCTTTAACAGGATACGATACACTGGGGTTTTATTATATTGGCAGGCCAATAGCTTATCGAAAAATTGCCAAAGCGGGTTTCATCGGATACGCTTTCAGTAATAATATCGGTTTTTCCATATTAACGGGCGGTTCGGTACGCTATCGCATATACTCTGCCTGGGGATTATCAGCCATTGAGATCACTCAAATTGTGGCTTTTTGCGGCATCACATTGTGGACAGGATTCCTAACCCTGGCCGGGATATTTTTTGTAATAGCTCCTCCTGTTATCCCTGCCACATTACATATACCGTTTACATCGGTACGAATGATCGGAATAATAATGTTACTCGGCATTACGGGTTATGTCATGCTAAGCATTTTTATCAAAAAGCCGTTAAAAATCCGCGAATGGAAGTTGAGTTTCCCATCTTCAGGGACCGTTTTCAAACAGATTCTTATTTCATCAATAGACTGGATCGTAGCGGGTACGGTACTATTTGTCTTGCTTCCTGATGGGTATCATTTCTCCTACCTGATGTTTATCAGTGTATTTCTGTTGGCCCAAATCTCCGGAATCATCAGTCAAATACCCGGGGGATTAGGTGTATTTGAATCGATCATGTTACTGTTTTTAACCCCGGCATTACCCGCAACCGCGGTACTAAGTTCGCTCATTGTCTATCGTCTCATTTACTACCTGGTACCACTCTGTATCGCAGCCCTGCTGTTAGGTTATCAGGAATTGACGGCTAACAAGACACAAGTTGGAAAAATAACACGAAAAGTGACAAGCTGGTTACCAGGCATCGTTCCTCAGGTATTATCCTTCACCATATTTATAGGTGGTGCCATCCTGCTATTTTCAGGTGCCACTCCGGCAGAATTACCTCGCCTCAAATGGCTCAGATCTTTTATCCCATTACCGATTATTGAACTATCTCATTTCCTGGGTAGTGTGGCCGGGGCCGCATTATTGATTTTGGCAAGAGGTATACAACGCCGTATTGATGCGTCTTTTCATATTACCATTGCTCTTTTAACAGGCGGAATTATATTCTCGCTTTTAAAAGGCTTTGACTATGAAGAGGCTATTATACTATCGATCATGCTTGTAGCCTTGATACCTACGCGAAAGGAATTTTATAGGAAAGCCTCATTAATTGGCCAGAAATTCACACTCGGATGGATAGCGGCCATCACTTTTGTACTGGCTTCATCAGTCTGGCTCGGTTATTTCTCCTTTCATCATGTGCAATATAATGAAGATTTATGGTGGCACTTTACCCTTCACGGTGATGCTCCACGATATTTGCGGGCTACGGTTGGTGCCTTAAGCCTGACATTTATCTTCGGACTTATGAAACTGCTCAAAACGACACGCATAAAAACGGAGCTGCCGGTTGATGAGGAAATGGATAAAGTTAAAGGTGTGATAGAAAAATCTCCACACACCGATGCCAACCTTGCACTACTCAGAGACAAATCCCTGCTATTCAGCGATGACGAGTCATCATTCATAATGTACGCCACTGAAGGCCGTAGCTGGATTGCCATGGGTGATCCTGTGGGAGATGAATCTCAATTCACTGAACTCGTTTGGAAATACCGGGAGCTGTGCGACCAACATGACGCCTGGCCTGTCTTTTATCAGGTTAAAGATGATTACCTCAGCCTTTACCTGGATCTTGGTCTGAACTTATTGAAATTGGGTGAAGAAGCCCGCGTTCCACTTGACAAGTTCAGTATGGCCGGCGGTGATCGTAAAGCAATGAGATATCAGCAGAAAAAACTGCAAAGAGACGGATATTCATTTCACATTATAACAAAAGAGGAAGCCCAACCGTTAATAACGGAATTTCATACTGTTTCCAATAGCTGGCTCAAAGAAAAAAACACACGTGAAAAAGGATTCTCTCTGGGATTTTTTGATGAAACCTATTTATCCAATTTCCCCTACGCCATAGTCCGGCGCGATAATGAAATTGTGGCTTTCGCGAACATATGGGCCGGGGCAGATAAATATGAATTATCAATTGACTTAATGCGTCATCGGCCTGACTCTCCCGGCAGTATCATGGATTTTATGTTTATCGAACTTATGACGTGGGGACAACAAGAAGGTTACCAGTGGTTTAATTTAGGAATGGCTCCTTTATCAGGAATGGAAAATCATGAATTGGCCCCTATTTGGAATAAGCTTGCTTCGCTTATCTATACACGCGGTGAATACTTTTATAATTTCCAGGGACTGCGTAAATACAAAAATAAATTCGACCCGGTTTGGGAACCCAAATATCTTGCTTGTCCCGGCGGCCTCGCCCTGCCCCGTATTTTAGCTAATGCCACTACCCTTATATCCAGGGGACTTAAAGGAGTTGTATCTAAATGAAATTGATCTTCTGGTATTTAATTGCGGCCTTTATAACTGCCCTCCTAACGACAAGCGGATTTGCACAGGAACAAACCCATACTCTGACATTCGGTCGTTTTGGCAAAGTCACTTTATACCAAAAACAGACTAAACCTGAACATGTCGCGCTGTTTATCTCCGGCGATGGCGGATGGAACAACGGGGTCATTGACATGGCTCGTGATCTGGCGGCTAAAAATACACTGGTTATAGGTATTGATATTAACTATTATTTACACTCACTGAACAATTCAAAAGAAAAGTGTTTGTACCCCGCTTCCGATTTTGAAGCTCTCAGCCAGTTTATCCAAAAGAAATTACAATTTGATAATTATCATATACCGGTACTCATTGGCTATTCTTCAGGTGCCACTCTTGTCTATGCGATTCTGGCACAAGCGCCACCCAATACCTTTAAAGGGGGTATAAGCCTTGGCTTTTCACCTGATATTCAAGTAACGAAAGCTTTTTGTAAAGGGTCCGGATTAAAACAGAAAAAGGCTAAAAACAGCAGTGGATATGATTTGTTACCATCCAACTTGGTTCATCTTCCCTGGATTGTCTTACAAGGTGAAATCGATAAAGTGTGTTCGCCGGAGATCGCAAAAAAATTCATAAAACAGGCACCTAATGCATCGCTTGTTCTATTACCAGGCGTTGGCCATGGCTTTTCGGTACAGAAACACTGGAAACCGGAATTGATCAACTCCTATCAAAAAATTTTAGCTAAAAGCGAGACACTTTCCATACCAAAAATAAGTACACTCAAAGATCTGCCCGTTGAAGAGGTACCGGCTGCACATTCTGATAGTAATATACTCGCTATCATACTGTCTGGTGATGGTGGTTGGGCCAGTATTGATCAGGGGCTTAGTAAAACACTATCCGACTCGGGCATCTCTGCAGTCGGACTGAACTCCCTGAAATATTTTTGGAAACGAAGAACACCACAGGGAGCATCAGTTGACCTGGAGCGTATTATTCGTTATTACATGGACAGGTGGCATAAGGATGAATTACTACTAATCGGTTATTCATTAGGTGCAGACGTACTTCCATTTATGACTTACCGATTGCCAAATGATTTAAAACAGCGTATACGTCTTATTACATTATTATCACCAAGTGCGACAGTGGATTTTCAATTTCATTTATCCTATTGGTTAGGTGGCGGAGATCGAAAAACTGATCTACACGTTCTCCCGGAGATTCAGAAATTACAGGGATTACCATTATTGTGCGTATATGGTGATGATGAAAAGGACAGTATCTGCAAAAATATGCCAACCAATTTGTCTAAGGTTGTCCCTTTGACTGGCGGCCATCATTACGACGGAAACTATCAGGATATCGCTAATCTTATCTTAAAAAATATTAGTAAGAGAATGCACTGATCTTCAAAACGGTAACATTTAACCGGAATAAAGTACTGGATTGAATAACTAAATTAATCCTCCCTGTCATCCCGGGCCTGCCGGGAAATCTATCAACGAATGGGGACGTTTATCATGCTCATTGCTTGTGAAGGGCAATTGCCGTTGTGGATTCCTTCGCGATGGGCGGAATGACATGGGAAATGGTAACGATGACAGCGGGCGATCGGTCAGACGGTTTGAAAGCGCCTGACCGATACTATGCAGTATTAATTACACACTTAAAATCTTTAAAAGATTATGATCCGATAATCCTTCAATTATTCTGCTTTTGTTGCTGTCTCATTCTCCATCCTGCCCATGCGGGAAAACCATTTTTATCGCGTAATTGTAAGACATATTTATCCTTTGTCACCTCTGACGCAATAATAGCAGGTTTTTCATTATAGGTAACTTTGGAGCCCTTAAGCATAATTTTATCACCGGTTTTTAAACTCATTTCCTGGTTGTTTAAAAACCAGGCCGGTCCCAAATGAACAGGTATTTCCTCTCCGTTATCCGATTTTACCATTAAATGAATACCATAAGACATGCCTTTACGGGGAGTAAATTTATTCACGGCGGTCACCGTACCGGAGAATGAGGTAATTGTATTGGGATTAAACAAACGGTTATATTGACTTTGCATGCCCCAACCTCCTGCTCCTCGTCCTCTTTGTGAAAATGCATTATCCGGCAAATACATTACAAACCCAAGAAGCAATATTACGGGTAAAATCATTTTCTTTAATTTCATATTTCTCTCCTCCTGACAAATTCAACGATTATTTATCTACATTAAAATTAACCAGATACAAAATTATTACAATTACCTATTTAGCCTTTTATAACCCATATATTGCGTTTCTGAATACTTTACTCTCACATAATAATTACTTTACCTTGACCTAATATCCTGTCCAAAATTATTTATAATATGATTAAGCACAGTTCTAAAACAAGGATCATCACCCGAACCGTATTGGTTCTTTCATTCGTAAGTCTCTTCACAGATATATCGAGTGAAATGCTTTATCCAATAATGCCGCTGTTTCTTAAGGAGATTGGCTTTGGCGTTTTAGCTATCGGGATCTTAGAAGGACTTGCAGATGCTGTTGCCGGATTAGGTAAAGGATATTTTGGGAATTTATCCGATAAAATGCATCGACATAATATATTCGTTCAAACCGGATACCTTTTGTCGAGCATCGCAAAACCATTAATGGGATTATTCCCTAATATTGGGGTCGTATTCGGTGCACGGACTTTTGACCGGTTCGGTAAAGGGATGCGGACGGCTCCGCGGGATGCGTTACTTATCAGTGAATCGAACCCGGTGAACAGGGGAAAGATATTCGGCTTTCATCGTGGAATGGATACACTCGGGGCTGCCATCGGCCCATTTATATCCTTACTTATATTAGCCTTCATTACCAGTAAATACACCACATTATTTCTGTTGGCTTTTATTCCGGGGATCATAGGTTTTATTATTACGCTTCAATTACCAAAGGAAAAGTCCAGGGTTTCAACTGCGAAACAATCATTTTCCATCGATTTTAAAGGATTCTACGAATTTTGGAGAAGTAGTAGCCCCGTTTATAAAAAACTGGTTATCGGCTTTTTATTTTTTGCCCTTTTTAACAGCTCCGACTTATTTCTCTTACTGCGTGCCAAAGATTTTGGATTAACCGATACCGCTATAATCGGGGCTTATATTTTATATAACATTATCTATGCGGGCATGTCCTATCCCATGGGGTTATGGGCCGATAGAATCGGACTTAAAAAAGTGTATATCTTTGGTTTATTATTATTTTCTATCATTTATTTCATTTTTGGTACCGGGATACCGGCCGTCATGGTTTGGATTCTGCTTGGTGGTTATGGTGTATTTGCCGCTATGAATGAAAGTATAACAAAAGCCCTGCTCTCCCTGCACATACCTGCCGAGCATAAAGGTACGGGCATGGGATTATACCTGACATTTTCAACATTTGCCTTTATGATCGCCAGTCCTTTAACCGGATTAATTTGGCAATTTATTGATGCACAAGTCGCCTTTACAATTATTGGTGCCGCTTCAATAATTAGTGCTGTCTATATGATGATGATTAAAATTTAAGTAGTAGGATATGACCACGGACGACTAATCGCCAATAAAAAAATCCTCGTTGTCATTGCGAACGGAATCTTCCCAAAAATAATTTGGAAAGGAAGTGCGGTAACACAGGAATCCTGATGACTATCGGGGCAATCCCCTTCAGTAACGTTGCCATAAGTGATATCAACGCCCGGTATCTGTAGTAGGGACATAGCATGCTACGTCCCTACCGGCTTTAAGTGTAAATAATGGATAATATACCCTGTGTGCCGTTAGGTACACGATATGGGTAGAAATGGAAATAAGGTAAAAATATGCCGTGCCGTTAGGTACGGGATATGGAATAATATCATAAAGTTAGAATCAGGATGGTCAGGATTGGTAGGATGGGGCGGGATTATTTTTAAGGATTTGAAGAGATGGGCTCCCCCTTCAAGGTGGTGCCCATCTAAAACGGGCAAGAAGCCAGGATAGGTGGACACCACTTCTCAAAGTGGAGCCCACCGTTATTTTCTGGTGTACTGTTAGGTACACGAAATGGCAAGAAGCTCGATATGGGTGCTTTAGTTATGTTTTTATTTGTCAGAATTTGGATTTTTCAGATTTCAGAGATTATTGGATTGAGCTTAAAATCCTAAAATCCATTAACCCCACTAATCCAAATTCAGACTCATTCACGGTCCAATTCTCCTATCTCCCTTTTATAACTTTAAGTACTTCCCAACTCGAAGTACTCTAAGTACTTTCTTTGCTCCCTGAGACACTATTTTGTTTTTCAGTTTGTTTTTATATAAATATTATATAATTCCCTTTTTAACGATTAACGGGATTTTATGGAAAAGCGATTTATAACTATTGCCAGTTATTCCATGGCTCATCAAGCACATCTCCTAAAAAGCAAACTTGAGTCGGAAGGGATACCGTGTATTCTTGCCGATGAATTTACTATAACAATGAATTGGTTTTATGCTAATGCTTTAGGCGGTATAAAAGTTCAAATCCCATATGAATTTTATGATGACGCTTTAAAAATCATCGATGAAGATTTATCAGAAGAAGTTCAGATGCTAAGTGATGAGGAATTTGATGATTTATCTTCGGATGATTCAACGGAACATGAAGAATCCTTTGAAATTGAAGCAGGAACGCTATGTCCTTATTGTCATTCTGATGATATAAGGGTAGTGAAACTTATTCATAAAGAAACATTACTAAGTAAACTAACATTTGGTCTGATTCATCAGAAACCAATGAAAAAAAATTGCTGCAATATTTGTTTAAATGATTGGATTGAACAGTAATCTTGTTTAAAAAAACGTATATTGGTAGCGCTTTGATATGTATTATTCATCATTGTGTTATGAGAGTTTATAAAATGACTTTTATTTCTTATGAAATATCCTGGATTTTACATTAATTAATTAGATGAGAGACAATAGCTTTTTAAAGAAACCGTAATCTATTGTAGATTGTTATAACTAACGTAAAAGCTATTAATTATTTTATTATCAGTGTTTGAAAGAGATTTGGATTTATGGATTATCATTCATCATGTAACATTTTATTTTGCAATCCCAATTGCAGATTACTATTAAGCAGGACCCACAAGTTTATTAAAAATTACGTTGAGCCCCTCTTAATTACTCAACAATACCTATAGCATAATGATATTATTGGTACTAATAGCGAGTTAAAATTGAAAACTGAAATAATTTAAGGATCATTGACAATGGAAAACGCAAAATTAATTTTAGATGGTAAGGAATATGAATTACCAGTTATTGTCGGTTCGGAAGATGAAGTTGGAATAGACATCACAAGTTTACGTAGCGAATCGAAAGCAATAACACTGGATACGGGTTTCGCCAATACCGGCTCCTGTGAAAGTTCAATCACATTTATAAATGGTGAAGAAGGTATATTGCGATACCGCGGATATAGAATTGAGGACCTGGCTGAAAATTCAACCTTTATCGAAGTTGCCTATCTTTTAATTCACGGTAAATTACCCAACAAAGAAGAATTAGATAACTTCTCTGCAAAATTAGGCTGCAGCAGTATGATTCATGAAGACATGAAGAAATTCTTCGAAGGATTTTCCACTACCGCTCATCCCATGGCCGTATTATCTTCGATGGTTTCATCTTTATCAGCTTATTATCCTGAAGATGACTATAAAAATGATGTTAACCTGAACATCATCCGATTATTGGCCAAACTGAAGACAATAGCCGCTTTTGCCCATAAAAAATCGATCGGGCAACCATATGTTTACCCCCGAAATGATTTAAGCTATACCGCCGACTTTCTGAACATGATGTTTGCAACTCCTGTTGAAGATTATCATGTACCTAAAGTATTGGCTAAGGCACTCGATCTGCTGTTAATTCTTCATGCCGATCATGAGCAGAATTGTAGTGCATCGACCGTGCGAATGGTAGGGAGTAGTCAGGCGAATCTGTTTGCATCTATTTCAGCTGGCATATCGGCGCTGTCAGGCCCCCTGCATGGTGGAGCCAACCAACGGGTCATCCAAATGCTCGAACGCATCCACAACGATGATAAAGGCAACTTTAAAAAGTATGTGGATATGGCAAAAGACAAGGATTCCGATTTTAAACTGATGGGCTTTGGTCACAGGGTCTATAAGAATTTTGACCCCCGGGCAAAAATTCTTAAGAAATATGCGGACGATGTACTGAATGAGCTGGGTGTTGATGACCCTCTGCTTGATATCGCCAAGAACCTGGAACAGGTTGCATTGAATGATGATTATTTCATTGAACGTAAATTATTCCCGAACGTCGATTTTTATAGTGGAATAATTTACCGGGCAATGGGTATCCCGACCAATATGTTTACGGTTATGTTTTCTATTGGTCGTCTTCCGGGCTGGATTGCTCAGTGGAAAGAAATGAGAAACGATCCCCGCGGACGCATTTACCGTCCAAGACAAGTTTATATTGGCGAAAATGAACGGAAATATATTCCTATGGATCAACGAAAATAGGATGTGTAGTTACACTTTTAAGCCCGGTTCTTTTATGAACCGGGCTTTTTTTATTGCGCAATTTACTTATAAATGGCAATTGCCGTTGCGGATTCCTCCACGTTGGTCGGAATGACAGCGTTGGGGGGTGGTCGGAATGACTTTGGGAGGTAATGCGTGGAGGGACAGCATTGGGAATGGTTGGGATGATGTACCAAAACATGTAAATGGCACCCGGCACTTTCATTTCGAGCCTGCCGGG
>DATFMH010000176.1:0-17707 GCA_035267045.1 Balneolales bacterium | reverse complement strand
AACTTTAAGTACGTAAAGTTACATACTCAGTTAATTCAACATTCAGCATTCATAAATCCCTGGCCTGAACCAAGAGAATTATGAGTTATAAAATATTTGGAAAAATCATGACTGGACAGAGTGTCCACTCGTACGTTGCAGGGCAGAGCCCGGCAACGAGCCTTCTGCCTTCTGCCTTCTGTAAATTATTCATTACTTATTGCTAAAAGCTGACTGCTGATAACTAATTGCTGTAAACCCATTAAGGGTCATAAACGGAATAATTGCCGGATTACTAAATATTTAACAATTCCTTAACATTAAGGTAAATTCCGGTTAACAATAAACCCGTTCTTTTGAGTAGTTCTAAAATAACAATAACTAAAAAAGGCAGGTTACGTGGTTAATTCTATACTAAAATCAAAATACGCAATAGCCGTATTTCTTTTTATGATAGGTGGATTTATGAGTTCGGCAAATAATAAAGCGCAAGCTCAAAATTCAACAACTTTTAAACCTCATGGAAAAATATTCGCGAAATTTTTTGGCGATTATTATACCAAAATGAGTGGTGAACAGAACTCATTTAGTAAAGCACAATATGCTTCTGATAAAAAGGGGATGAATGGTTTTGACGTTCGCCGGATTTATTTCGGATATACCTACCAGTTTACTCCGGATATCTCAACAAAAATCGAGCTCGCCCAGGAAGGTGGCGGTAATGTATTGACAGATGGTAAACGTGCATTTTATATCAAAAATGCTGATATATCCATCAACAATGTTATTCCTAATGGTACGATTGTCGTAGGTCACACGGCTACTCCTACCTTTGCCACTTTTACGGAACATATCTGGGGATATCGCTCGGTGGAGAAAACCTTGCTTGATATGCGTCATATCGGCGGTTCAAACGATCTGGGTGTTGCCGTAAAAGGGAATTTCGATTCTAACGGTGTATTTGGTTACTATTTCATGATTGGCAATAATTCCGGAGCCGGTGTTGAGACAAACAAATACAAAAAATTATACGGTGAAGTACACGCCAAGCTGTTGAATAAAAAACTTTTGCTCGAAGCATATGCCGATTACGAAGGAGCTCCGCAAAATCAGAGTACAACAACTTTAAAAGGTTTTGTCGGTTATCAAAACACAGATCTGACAGCCGGATTGTCAGCTTTTTCACAGATGCGGAAGAATTCTCTGCAGGTCGGACCTAATAGCTTGGACGAAGTGCCAACCGGTCTCTCAATCTTTGTTCATGGAACCTTAGTTAAAGGTAAGCTTAATGGCTTCATCCGGCAGGATTTGTATAACCCGGATTCAAAAGGTAATTATACGGGATATAAAGAGTCTTTTACGCTCTTCGGATTGGATTATAAAGCATCCGGTGTGATTCATTTTATGCCAAACATCTGGATCAACAGCTATTCGGCAATGGGTAACAACCAGAGTAGAAAAAGTGATGTTGTTGCACGAGTTACCTGGTATTACAGTTTCTAAACTTTTAACGGGCTGAGCAAATGTTCAGCCCTCATAACTTTATCAAATAGCTCATAATATTTATACATCAAAAACACCATATAAAAACCAAACTAATTATGAAATTTAAATACCAACAATTATCCAGTTTGTTTTTCGCAGTTGCTATAGCATTGATGTTTACAATGACGGCATGTGGAAACAGCAAAAAATCGAATGATAAAACGGAATCGTCTACTACAAAGACTTCTCAAAATGAGAAAGCTCAAAATAGTAGTGATGCAAAACATATCATGGGTGCCGGTTCAACATTTGCCTATCCCATTTATACAAAAATGTTTGATGTCTATCACAAAGAAACTGGCATACAAGTAAACTATCAGGGTATTGGTTCAGGTGGCGGTATTCGTCAGCTTGAAAGCAAAATTATTGATTTTGGTGGATCAGATGCTCCATTAAGTGATAAAGATGAGCAAAATGCTCCAGCTTTTATCGTACATATTCCAACATGTTTGGGTGCCGTAACAATGAGTTACAATCTTCCAGGTAATCCTCATTTACGTTTTACCTCCGATGTAATTGCTGATATTTATCTTGGCAAGATCAAAAAATGGAATAACCCAAGAATTGAAAAACTCAATCCAGGAGTTAAATTACCGAACATGGCTATTACGGTTGTACACCGTTCCGATGGAAGTGGAACTACTTACATCTTCAGCGATTATCTTACGAAAGTTAGCAGTGCATGGAGTAATAAAGTTGGCCGTGGTAAATCTCTTGACTGGCCGGTAGGTTTGGGAGGAAAAGGAAATCCTGGTGTTGCAGGTATCATCAAGAACACCCCGGGTAGTTTGGGATATGTAGAGTTGATCTATACACTTCAGAACAATATGCCGGTTGCCAAACTGAAAAATAAAAGCGGTAATTATATCAAACCAACGCTTCAATCAACAAGTCTTGCAGCCAATGT
This sequence comes from Balneolales bacterium, assembly GCA_035267045.1. GTDB lineage: Bacteria > Bacteroidota > Rhodothermia > Balneolales > DATFMH01 > DATFMH01. Next base: position 15,276 of record DATFMH010000176.1, on the reverse strand, counting down.
AAAGATTCCTGCTGATGCACGTGTTTCATTGACAAACACTGATGCTAAAGAGGGCTACCCGATTGCAGGTTTTACCTGGGTTCTTTTGTATAAGCAACAAAAATATAACGGCCGTTCAGAGGCACAAGCTAAATCATTAGTTAACCTGGTATGGTGGATGATTCATGACGGACAAAAATTCACCAAACCGTTGAGATATGCTCCGCTACCGGATGCCGCTGTTAAAGTAGCCGAAAATATTTTGGAATCAGTTAAATACGGTAATCAATCTTTACTTCAGAATAAATAATTGTTGTCTTTTAAAAGGCTGACAATTTGTAAGGATTGAATCTTATTATTTACATTAATATCATTGGGTTTCCCGCGCATATAGTCGTGGGGAACCCAATGACATTATGACGGATATTTACATCTTTATCTACTTTTTTTGTATTATCACAAACTTAAAATAAAAAAGAGGTTTATTCATATTACTCGGGTGGAATGTGAATCATTCTGATATTAAGAACATACATCTTTTATCTCTTAAAGAACGTATATTTAAAGGGCTGCTTGTTTTTGCCATATTGACGGTTATTCTCATAGTCGTTGCGCTATTCCTTACACTATTAATTAACTCCTGGCCCTCCATAAAAGAATTTGGAATCAAGTTTATTTATACCTCAACCTGGAATCCGGTTAAGGATCAATTCGGTGCTTTACCATTTATTGTAGGTACTCTTCTTACATCATTTTTGGCATTAATCATATGTGCACCATTTTCGGTGGCTTTGAGCTTATATTTAGGTGAATATTTTAAATCGGGTTTGACTTCTACGGTCCTGCAAAACGCTATAGAATTATTGGCGGGTATACCATCGGTTATTTACGGTTTTTGGGGATTATTTGTGTTGGTACCAATAATCCGATCTTTGGAGATGGAAATTGGTGTTCCTCCTTACGGACTCGGAATTTTATCATCATCAATAATACTTGCAGTGATGATCATACCTTATTCAGCATCCGTGAGCAGGGAGGTGATAAGTCTGGTGCCGGGTACATTAAAAGAAGCAGCTTATTCTTTAGGAGCTACACGATTTGAAGTAATAAAAAAAATTATCTTACCATACACCTGGTCGGGTATTTTAGCTGGCATTATACTGGCTTTAGGAAGAGCTTTAGGGGAGACAATGGCGGTTACCATGGTTATCGGTAATACAAATAACCTTCCAACCAGTATTTTCAGTACCGGCAATACAATGGCTAGTGTAATTGCTAATGAATTTACGGAAGCTCAGGGAAATATCTATCTTTCTTCATTGATCGAGATAGGATTAATATTATTCTTTATTACCATGATCATCAATTTTATCGGTAAACGCATCACCAAACGTTTTACACTTTAAGGCATGGGAAATAACTCATTAGGATTTCGAAAATTTAAAGACAGCCTTTTTAAGGCTCTCGTAGTTATATTTGCACTTGTAACTACATTGCCGCTCATATTTATTTTATTCTACATCCTCAAACAGGGATTTTCTGCCATTAATTGGCATTTTCTGGTTTCATTACCGAAACCAGTTGGTGAGAGCGGCGGCGGTATTGCTAATGCATTAGTTGGTACCTTTTTGATAGTCATTGTCGCTTCCATATTGGCTATTCCTGTAGGTATTGGAGCGGGTATTTATTTAAGTGAGTATAAAGACAGCCGATTGGCCGATTGGGCACGGTCCGGTTTGGAGGTTTTGAATGGTACTCCATCTATTGTTTTGGGTATCATGGCCTATTTATTAGTTGTGGCACCTGTTAAGCATTTTAGTGCTTTTTCAGGAAGTGTGGCACTGGCATTCATGATGCTTCCGGTCATTATTCGTACCACCGAGGAGACACTCAAACTAATGCCTGAAACCCTCAAGGAAGCGGCTTTAGCATTGGGAACACCCTATTATAGGGTAATATTAAAAGTTATATTACCATCCGGAGCAAGTGGAATCATAACGGGGATCATGCTGAGCGTGGCGAGAATTGCCGGGGAAACGGCCCCATTGCTTTTTACAGCTTTTGGGAATCAGTTTATGAATTATAACATATTTAAACCGACTGACAGTCTTCCTTTATTGATATTTAATTATGCCACAAGTCCTTATGATAACTCACACCAGTTGGCCTGGGGGGCTTCGCTGATACTTGTTTTTGTAATTTTGATATTAAACATTTTTAGTAAACTGGCGGTTAAGAAATGGAAAGTACAGTTCTGAGAACAGAAGATTTTAATGCGTTTTACGGTGATCATCAGGTATTGAAAAAGATCAATATCAAGATCCCCCGTAATCGGATCATCGCGATTATGGGACCATCAGGTTGTGGTAAAACTACCTTCATCAGATGTATGAATCGTATCCATGAATTAACACCAGACGCACACACCGGTGGTAAAATTTTTCTTGATAACGAAAATATCAATGAGATTTCACCAATACTTCTTCGCAGAAGAGTAGGAATGGTGTTCCAGCGTCCCAATCCATTTCCAACCATGAGTATATATGATAATGTTATTGCCGGTTATAAGTTGAATGGTATCAAGTTAAAGAGGGAAGAGAGGGATGCCATTGTTGAGGAAGCTCTTAAAGGTGCATCACTCTGGGAAGAAGTAAAGGATACATTATATAATAAAGGTACATTCCTTTCTGGCGGACAACAGCAGAGATTATGTATTTCCAGGGCTATTGCCATGAAACCTGAAGTTTTATTACTTGATGAACCGACTTCAGCACTTGATCCGATATCTTCTTCAAAAATTGAAGATTTGATTTATGAATTGAAGGAAAAATATACCATTATTATTGTAACACATAATATGCAACAGGCAGCAAGAATCAGTGATAAAACGGCATTCTTCTATCTGGGAGAACTGAAAGAGTACGGAGATACGAAGCAAATGTTCACAAATCCGAAAAATGAGAAGACGCAAAGTTATATTACAGGGCGATTTAGTTAAAAGCATCGAAAGGGATTGGTTATATGACACAATTACATACCGAATTAGAATTACTGAAAAATGAAGTTATTAACATGTGGGAGTTGGTAATTTCCCAACTCAACAAATGTAAAAGCTCGCTGATTAATTTTGATGAAGACCTTGCACACGAGGTTCTGTCCAATGAGAAACGAGTTAATGCCTACGAGTTGAAACTTGACCGGGATTGTGAAGATATTTTTGCTCTCTTTTGTCCCGTGGCAGTAGATCTGCGTTTTGTCCTCGCCGTGTTAAAAATTAATTACAACCTCGAACGCCTGGGTGATATTGCAGAGGGTATTTCCCGCCTTGTTATGGATGTGAACGTAGCATTTGAAAAAGAGTTATTGGATGAAAGCAAAGTACTTGTCATGTTTGATACGATTGAGGAGATGCTCACATCTGCTGCAGAGGCTTTTGATCATGATAACACAAAACAGGCTCGTTCAATATTTAAAAAAGACGAAGTACTCAATAAAATAAACGCTGAAGCAAATGATGTGATCGCCGGTATCATTGAAAGAGAACCGGATAAGATATTTCACTGCCTTAGTTTACTTTCCATGATCAGAAAACTTGAACGGGCGGGCGATCAGGTGAAAAATGTTGCCGAAGAGACAATTTTTTATATAGAGGCCAAGGTTCTTAAGCATAAAGGTAAAAACAAGAAAAAGGCCTGATATAGATTCTTCAACGATTTATAAGCCGTTGCTTAATTGTAACGGCTTTTTTATTTCCCCGGAATACCTATATTTGCTCACTGTAACGTATTAGTAGTCAATACTAAACCAAGTTTAGGTGATGAAATTTATCTGGTTTATACCATTAATTATAATATTGCATATAAATTTAGTGCATGGTCAGGAGGTATTCATACCCCGGTATTATGTGTTGGATCAACCATTGTCCGATTCATTACATGCGATTGTCCGGGATCTGGGACTGGATAAAAATTTCGATGTGGGCGCCGACGGTAAGGAACAAATATCATTTGCCGTGATAGATTTAACGGGACAAAAACCAAAATTGGCTGGCGTTAACTATACGAATTTTATTTATCCGGCCAGTGTCTACAAAATGTATGTGGCTGCTGAAGTATTACATCAAATAGATAAAGGTAAATATGCCCTTACAACATCATACAATATTAAATTTCCTAATGCTGTAGATACTGTGAAAGAGATAAAAACCGATCCCAGGCCGTTATTGAAAGATGGTGACAAGGTGACTGTTAATTATCTGCTGGATTTAATGTTAACACGCAGTGATAATTCTGCTGCGAACTGTTTGATTGACTTGGCCGGAAGAAAGAATATCAACAAATTTATTGATGAAAACGGATGGTATGGAAGTGAGGTTACCAGGAAGTTTTTAAGCAGGAAATATGAGGATCCGGCATATAAAAAAATACGCGGTACAATGACTTGCGCGCTTCATGCCGCCGATTTTATGTTTAAGATTTATAATGATAAACTTATAAGTCCATGGGTGAGTATGCAGTTGAAAACATTCCTGGGGAGACAACGTGACACAACTAAGCTGGCAGCAGGGTTACCACACGGGGTCATGTTTTACCATAAAACAGGATGGTGGAAATACTGGACTAATGATGTTGGGATTGTGGATAATGGGAAAATAAGATATATCATTTCCTGTTTTGTACCTGTACAGGAGGGGAAAATCGATCCCAAATTGAAAATATTATCAGAACGTGTATATAGATTGATGACTACTAAAGCAGCTGAAACTAATAGGTGATAAAGTAATATAGAATAATCCCGGTTTCTTACGTTATAGCTACACGCTCTTAAGTATTTATGTAATCATAAACATCAGATGATAATGATACTGTGAAAATCCTGGTTGTAGAAGATGAAAAATCATTGGCTGAAAGTATAAAGGCCTATTTTAGCAAAGAAGGATATATTTGCGAGCTCGCCTATAATTACGACACAGCCAATATGAAAATTCATGTCTACCGGTACGATTGTATTTTAGTCGATATCTCCCTTCCCGATGGTAACGGATTACATTTAATAAATGAACTCAAAGCCATACAATCGCAAGCCGGAATAATAATCATATCCGCAAGAGACTCGCTGGATGATCGAATAAAGGGTTTGAATATCGGTTCGGATGATTATTTAACAAAACCATTTCATTTATCGGAATTAAATGCACGTTTGAAAGCAGTGATCAGAAGGAAGTTTTTTGACGGACAAAAAGAATTTCAAATACAGGAACTTAAAATTATTCCCGATGAACACCTGGCTTTTATAGATGATCATCAGTTAACCCTTACCAAAAAGGAATATGATTTGCTGTATTATTTTATGTCTAATATTAACAGGGTGATAACAAAAGAATCGATTGCCGAATATTTATGGGGTGATAATATGGATATGGCTGATTCATTCGATTTTGTATATGCACATATCAAAAATCTAAGAAAAAAGATGACGGCCATCAGTGGTAAAGATTATATAGAAACCGTTTATGGTATAGGATATAAATTCAGATTATCTTGAAGCTACTTACAAAGACAAGACGATATTACCTCTCCCTGTTTCTATCCATATTAGCGATATGGACCATTATTTTTGCTGTAGCTTTTCATTATTTGATGATCGATTCGGTTGATGAGGCTTTAATCAATCAAAAAGAACTGATTGTAAGTGAATTAAAGCAACAGCAGACACCTCATCTACAATTTAGCAACGAATTGATGTCGCTGAAGCCTGTTGATAAAACCAAATCTGTTGCAACTTCTTTCAGTAATATCCGAATGTTCAGCCGTGCTGAGAAAGAGGAGATACCTTTCCGGCAATACAAAACAACAATTATCATCAATCATCATCCATATGTCCTTATTATTCGCAAATCGCTGCTCGAGCACGACGATTTAATAATGACGATTTTGTTGACCGAAGTTTTATTAATTTTACTGCTCTTTATTGGTTTTTACTTTGTCAATAACCGTATCCTTTATCAGCTTTGGGAGCCGTTTTATCAAACACTAAAAAATATTAAACAGTATAACCTGGCTTCGAGTGGGATTGGGGTAGAATTTCCCGAAACGGATATTAATGAATTCCAGGACCTGAATAAAGAACTGGAACGAATGATTAAGAAAATCCGGAAGGATTACATAAATCTGAAAGAATTCACTGAAAATGCCTCTCATGAATTACAAACACCACTATCTGTAATTAAATCTAAGATAGAGCTTATTATGCAAGGTGAGCTTAATAAGGAAGGAGAAATACAACTTATTAGCGATGCTTATGAGGCAACCGGGAAACTCGCAAAATTGAATCAGGCATTGCTATTACTTGCTAAAATCGAAAATAACCAGTATCAGCAACATCAGGAAATCGATTTGACTGAGCTGCTGAGAGAAAAAGTGGATATTTACAGGGAGTTTGCAGCAATGAGAGGCCTCAAACTTGAACTGGATGATTTTGCTTCTGTAAAATTAAAAATGAATAATTATTTGGCGGAAGTATTATTAAATAATTTATTATCAAATTCCATTAAACATAATTACGAAGATGGAAATATAGAATACATCTTAACTGATGAATCTCTTATAGCTAAAAACACTGGTTATGAACCGGATATACAACCCGAAAAATTATTTAACCGTTTTCAAAAATCAGGAAACAGTCAGCAGTCAATAGGACTCGGTTTAGCTATAGTTAAAGCGATATGTAATTTATACCATTTTGAAATACGCTATACTTTTAAAAATCCATATCATATTATTGAGATTAAATTTTAATTTTCAACACCTGCCTATCTCTCTTTTTTTATAATGTTATTAGAATATTAAACATTAATTTTTTCTGGTTTAATTATTGATTTTAGTCCACTATATATAATATTTTCATTGCCTTAACTATTTCCATACGGCGTGTGTAAAAATTTCAATAACTTATTTGGAATCCCATAATTTATTGTGTCGCAGAAGATTATAAAGATTTTATTATTATTTTTATTGTGATAATAAAATTTGAGCATACTTAAAGTATTATGTTATATTAACCGTCAATCGGTTTGTGTTTTAACACGTTTCGGAGGGATTTTTTACATATAATTATTGTCACAATCGTATGTAATTATAATTATATGTATACGATAAAGTGGCCAATTAAATAATTGGCTGTTGGTATAAATTGTATAATTCCAACTATAAGTTTTTATTAATACTTATGATGTTCTTAAATAATTTCAATAATTATTTAAAATAGCAACATGTATTTGGCCGTCCCTTGGTTAAAGAGAAGTAACAGACTTATTTCAATAGGTCTATAAAGATACCCCAATATTAATATTTATATGTAATAAATAGAAAACAAAAAAATAAATCTATGAAGAAAACTCTACGACAATTAATTGCTCTTGGATTTGTGCTGTTTTGTTCGGGATTAGTCTCGGTGATGGCGCAAAACAGATCGGTAACGGGTAAAGTCACTGATAGCGAAAGTGGATCAGCATTACCTGGTGTTAACGTGTTTGTGAAAGGCACTACTGTTGGTACGGCAACCAATGCCAACGGTAATTATATGCTATCCATACCTGAAAATGCCGATTCGCTGGTCTTTTCATATATCGGATATAATCGAAAATCTGTAGCTATAGACGGTAATAATACTATTAATGTCAGGCTCACAGCGAAAGTTCAGGAATTGAATAATGTAGTTGTTACTGCATTTGGTATTAAACAGCAAAGGCCTTCCCTGGGTTATGAAGTACCTGAAGTAAGTGGTAAAACTGTCAGCAATACAAAACAAGAGAATGTTGTAAGTGCTTTGCAGGGTCAGATAGCCGGCGTTCAGGTTACCGGTTCCGGTGGTGCACCCGGTTCTTCATCACGCATCGTTATACGGGGTATTAATTCTCTCGATCCTTCATCCAATAATCAGCCATTATTTGTTGTGGACGGGGTGCCAATAGATAACTCATCTAATACAGGTGGTATCGGATCTGAAGATTATGCAACTACTAATATGGCAGCCGATATCAATCCTGATGATATAGCTTCTATAACTGTTTTAAAGAGTGGGGCGGCTACAGCTCTATACGGTATAAGAGCAGCTAACGGAGCCGTTATAATAACTACGAAGCATGGCCATTCCGGACAAACAAAAGTAAATTATTCCAGTTCTGTTGGTTTTCAACAAGTTGACAAATATCCCAAATTGCAGAAGAAATATTTAGCCGGTTGGTACGGTAAGCCCGATTATAAGAGTTATCCGTTTCCTTTTCACGCTTGGGGACCTAAAGCTGATACGGTAGCCGGAGCACAGTTTTATAATAATTTTCGCAATTTCTTTGCACAGGGTGGACCCGGCTTAAAAGTTAACAATGATATTAATGTGTCGGGTGGTACCAATAAGACGACCTTTTTTGTTTCTGCAGCCCGATTACATCAGCGTGGTATTGTTCCGAACACATTCTGGAACAGAACAAATGGCAAAGTTGCCGGTAGTGTAACTATTGCCGATAATTTTCACGTGAATGGATCTGTAAATTATATATTTACGAAGGATCGTAACGCTTATCAACCAACACGTGAACTGGTTTATTATCCAACCAGTGAAGATGTAACGCATTATTTGAAACCTGATGGTACACAGTATTCATATACACCATGGCTGGATAACCCTATTTATGCGGCCTATCATCATTATCAAAATGGTAATGTAAACCGGATGATCGGGAATGTTGGATTAAACTGGCAAATGACCGATTGGCTTGATGTAAATTATAAGTTGGGTAATGATTTCTACAACGATTCAAGAAAAGCCATTCTTCCGGGCCCACAAGGTATAAGCGGGGAGATCCCATTAAACGCTTTCGGTAATGTGCAGGAAATATCGATGAACAATAAAGATGTTACCTCTACATTGATCATTACGGCCAATAAACAAATCAATAAAAAGTTGTCCACTACACTTCGGGTAGGTAATGATGTATACAGCCATAAATACAACCGTCTGTATACGGAAGGCAGCAATTTCGCTATTCCGAATTTCTTCAACCTGAGTAATACAAGTACGATTACTTCTTCCGAATATACTCTTAGAAAACGGGTTGTCGGTGTTTATGGCGATTTTAAGCTGAATTACGATGATATGTTTTATTTTACATTAACAGGCAGGAACGACTGGTCGTCTACTCTCCCCAAAAATAACAGATCATTTTTCTATCCTTCTGTTAGTGTAGGATATATCGTAAGCCGTATGTTCAAGCTTCCGAAGTTCTTTGATTATGCCAAGTTGCGTGCATCCTGGGCTAAGGTAGGTAAAGACGCGCCTGCATATGCAACCGGAATCACATATGTGGCACCGGGTAATTTCCCTTTCAAAGGATTGACAGGAGTGACCAAGAATGATGTATTGGGTGATCCCAATCTGAAGCCCGAGATGACAAACTCTTTTGAAGTCGGAACGGATCTCCGGTTCCTTAAAGACAGGGTTACATTTAATTTTACCTGGTATAATCAGGACAGTAAAGATCAGATCCTCCATGTACCTGTCAGCACCACTACCGGTTATGCGACGTTTGTAACGAATGCCGGTGAAATAAGAAACAGGGGTGTGGAACTTTCATTGTCCGTACGCCCTGTGGAAACTCATGATTTTTCATGGGATATATCCGGAAACTTCACTAAAAATAATAACCGGGTAGTCTCCATTCGCAAGGGAATTGATAACATTACTCTAAATGGTTCCCTTTATACTTATGGCGGAGCTGTGTATGAGCAATTATTTTCCGGAATGCCTTACGGGAACATATTAGGAACAAGTTATAAGCGATATTATAAAAATCCAGCTAACGAGGATCCTTTAAAAATAGATAAAAGCCGGCCGTTACTCATCGGTCCTGACGGATTCCCGGAACGGAATTTGAATTACAAAATCCTTGGTAATGTGAATCCCGACTGGACAGCTGGTATCACGAATAATTTCCGTTACAAAAATGTTGATTTGTCATTTCTTATTGATATAAAACAGGGTGGAGATGTAGTCAATCAACCGGCAGCTTTCTTTGCTGCACAGGGTACCTTACCAATCACGGCTAACCGTGATCAGGAAATCGTGTTTAAGGGCGTTACAGCTGATGGTAAACCCAACACAAAGAAAGTATGGCTGGGTCAGGGTACACACAATGGTGTTAACTATGGTGATGGATACTATCGCAATATTTACCGTAAAGTCGGTGAGAATTTTGTTCAGCATGCATCATGGGTGCGGTTACGTAACCTTACACTGACCTATCATCTCCCGAATAAAATATTCCGTGCGACACCGTTGTCACGTGCCAGTGTGTCTTTAACAGGCAATAATCTTCTGCTCTTTACACCGTATTCAGGATTCGATCCCGAATCATCTGCTTTTGGAGCAGGAAGCAATACTCAGGGATTCCAGGGTCGTGGCACCCCGGCAGTAAGAAGTTTCACTCTTACGTTAAATCTCTCGATATGATGAATTTTATCAATTGTTCAGGCAAAAATAAATTAACCATGAAGAATTTAAAAAAGCTTAACGTCCTGTTAGTGGGCACCCTGTTCATGCTGTTTACAGCGTGTAACGGTTTCTTAAATGTGAATGATAATCCAAATGCGTCTACCACGGCAACACCTGCCGGTTTATTGACGAATGTGTTGTATCAGACAAGCCAGCTTCAATACAGTGTTTCAACTGTGACATCCTATTATACCCAGCAATTGGCATCGCCAAGCGGCAGCGCCGTAGATCAACAGCGCGAGATACATATGGATGGTTCGTGGGCTGAAGCGTATAATGTTTTAACGGATCTTAAAGATCTGGACAACATATCTGAAAAGAAAGGTGCAACGGATTATGCGGCAATTGCCAAAATAATGACGGCATACAATCTGGGTACGGCAACCGATTTATGGGGTTCCATGCCGTATTCTGATGCATTTAAAGGTGCCGGAGATTTAACTCCAAGTTATGATAGCCAACAGCAACTTTATAGTGATATTCAGAGTCTGCTGGACAAAGCTATTAGCGAGATCAAGACAGGAAAATCGACATTGAGTCCGGGTAATGATGATCTTTATTATGGTGGCGATATGCAGAAATGGTTGAAAATGGCTTATTCACTTAAAGCTCGTTATTTAAATCATTTAAGCAAAAAATCCAACTATGATCCACAAGCTGTTTTGAATAACGTGAAGAACGGGTTCCAGTCGAATAATGATGATGCCCAGTTATCATATACTCAGGACAAAATGAATCCATGGGCTATTGTCGTCATCAATAACAGTATTGGTATTCTTGGTGGTGACTTATCGGCTTACCTGGTAAATGCCATGGATACCACTTACTACAATACTTTTGATCCGCGCCTGTTTGCCATGACTGATTCATTGGCCGGCGGAGATTTCAGAGGTACGGTTAATGGTAAAGGGAGCCCAAATGTGGCATATAATACATTGACAGCCGATTCCTATTTCGCTCAAAAGACATCACCTATTCAGATTATGACTTACTCTGAAGTGAAGTTTATTGAAGCCGAAGCGGCGTTTCGTGCCGGTGACAAACCTACAGCCTACCAGGCATATCTCGATGGTATCAAGGCCAATATGGATATGCTGGGTGTTGATTCACAGGCAGAAAACAATTACCTGAGCAGCCCGGATGTAGCTGTTGGTGCAGGTAATCTGACACTCAGCTTAATATTCAAGGAAAAACTGGTAGCCCTGTTCCTGCAACCGGAGGCATGGGTTGATGCTCGCCGTTTCGATTACCAATACAAAGATATGACGGTACCATTTAATCAAAATCCTGATTTGAATGGTAAATATATCCGCCGGATTCTCTATCCGAATTCTGAACTATCCCGAAACGGAAATAATGTACCCAATGTTACGCTGGGACAACATCTGTGGTGGGATCAGCAATAAAATAATTGCCTAAATCAAAGTCCTCCCGGTTAGCGGGAGGACTTTTTTTATTTCAAATATTTTGCGGAAAAAAGAATTAAGTACTTGCTTCACAGAGCTGCTATTTAGATATGTATTACCGTCAATAAATTTAAAATTATGGTTTAACTCTTTAAAACCATTAACTGTCATCATTCCGGACGCCGATCAGGTATACAGTAAAGTATTAAATATGTCTACACATATACGTTAAGGGTTTGTATACAAAGGACATGATTACAGTGCTTAATTTTTAGTCATAACTGTTTATCAGTATCAAAGTGAAATAATAAGTTGCTATCAAAATGAGGACTGATTTTATATGGATCTGATGTTAAAATGAAAAGTTTAAATGAGATATGAATCTTTTTAATCTAAAAACAACCATAACAAAAGAGCTGGATGAACTTGAAGGAAGATTTTCACTGGCTTTTTGTGATTTGAATGACCCTACTAAACGTTTGTTCATAAATGAGAGAGAAGAGCATCATGCAGCCAGTACCATGAAAACACCGGTCATGATCGAAGTCTTTAAACAGGCATCGGAACACAGATTTAATATGAATGACAGGACGAAAGTCCGTAATCAGTTCAAGAGTATATTTGACGGCAGTTTGTATTCGCTTGATATTAATCGCGACGATGGAGAAAAATTGTATGATTTTATCGGGCAGGAATTGAGTATAGCTGAACTGACTTATGATATGATTATCCATAGCAGTAATCTTGCAACCAATAATATTCTTGATTTTGTTGGGGTGCATAATGTGATGCATACCATGCGTGACATGGGAGTTGAAGATATTAAAATTCTCCGAGGGGTAGAGGATCTAAAAGCTCATGAAGCGGGATTGAATAATACAACTACTGCCTATGACCTGATGCTTGTTTTTAAGATGATCGGTAAAGGAGAAATTGTTACTAAAACAGCATGTGAATCAATGATTGAAATTCTCCTTGATCAGCAGTCAAATAATATCATTCCGGCCAAACTTCCGGAGAAAGTGAAGGTAGCGCACAAAACGGGTGAAATAGACGGTGTACGTCATGATTCCGGTTTGGTTCTACTCCCGGACGGCAGAAAGTATGTACTTGTTTTATTATCCAGTGAGTTAGAGGATGAAGATCTCGCCGTTCAATCTATGGCCGGGGTTTCACGTTCGATCTATGATTGTATGATGTCCGATTCTTGATTTTTATACATATAACATTAGCCTCTTTCTGTTACGATATTATCCCATTTGGAATTGTCATTTCTTTGCTCAGTACATCGTACATAAATCCGTTTACAACGACATATCGAAGTTGCTCATTCTTGTAAAGTAAAAAGTTTGGATTTTTCTCTGTTTCAATAGTGTTCTCGCTGTCTCTTGTTATTATATGCAGAGGTGTTGACAGGTACTTTGGCAAATGAAACGATGGTTTCATTTTTACACTGGTATAACCATTCCGAAGCAATTTCAAAGTGTCCAAATTTTCAATTTCATCCACGCTATCCAAAATTTGTGAATATATCTTACCTGGTTTGACGTTCATCCCTTCAGCGTCAAACTCCTCGTACCCGTGAAAAATGGACATATCACCAATCTCATCGATTTGCGAGTGGTAATAATAGGAACGTGATTCAGGTAATTCTTTTTCATTCCTGTTGATACCGATATCCACCGTTTGACCGCTTTGTATCCGGGCATTCCGGATGATAAAGTCAAACATTAGTTTTTTATTCTGAGGTATCTGAAAATAGGTGGCGGTATCGACATTTTGGTAATCGCCATTGGCAATGCAGAATAAGGCCGAAAGCAGTGTGACAAAGTTGAGTTTACGAATAAATTGTTTCTCCGGATCCCCTCTGTAACCACCCGATTCCATTAAAATCGTACTTGTACCCGCCATTTGAACGTTTTCGCCAAAGGCCCGGGGTTCGAAATCATCGCTGTAGCGCCCGACATGACCGGGTATGAAATCCTTGAGAATGGTATACAACAAACCAATAATCCTGATAGATTTTTCTCTAGTGTCATTTACTGATTTTTGATAATCTACAGGAGGAGCCAGGAATGAGATGGTTGCCGGGTTGCCACTTTTCCCGGCACCGTGATTAATGTCCTGGTCATGGAGATTGAAACCGAAATCGGCTTTAATATTATTCCTGAAACCCGTTAATAATTGGGATTCAGGCGATTGTAATTTCAAAGCATCCCGGTTCAGATCTATTCCAAGAGCATTACGGCGCTGAAAACGCTCAGCTCCGTCCGGATTTAACATCGGGATAAAATAAAGTGTCAGATTATCCAGTATTATTTTCTTAAAATCAGCTAATAGATCATTTTCTTTGAAGAAATTGAAGATATCAAATAAAGCCATGGTTGCGGTAGATTCATTCCCATGCATTTGCGACCAAAGCAAAACGGATGTATTTCCATTTCCTGATTTTACCGAATAAATAGTTCTATTCTCAAACGATTTCCCCACCGGGTTTACTTCAAATAGGGGGTAATTTTCCAAATCAGTAATAAGCGGATCAATATCTGCGTGATGAAATCTTCTCTGCGTGATTTTTTTCTCAATTACAGAAGAGTGAATTTCGAATAATTTTTTAGGATCTACTTTCATGTAAACAGTGAAAATATATTAAGGTGTTTTGAGTTTATAAAGCTTTCAGCATTCAGTGATCAACATAATCAATGAATAAAGTGTAATGATCAATGAATAATAAATAAATTACTATGCACTCTGCTTTTTATCCGCTATCCCTGTGGTAACATTATTCGTCCACGAAAATCCGCATAATCCGCATCGTCAGTGTTCTATACAAGAAGCAAATGGTACCGGTAAATCAAATCAGTTGTTGTAAAAAGGTTTATAATATTGTACAAATATTTCTTATTCAGTTAAGTTTTAATATCATTATGGGCATAAATAAATGTGCTAACCTTTTGACCATTACACTTCAATGACTAACAGATCAAAAAACGGCAATTCATGTATTTTAACATGGATAACAACGGTACTTATATTGTTTGGCTTTTCCAGTTTCTTCACCGGATGCGGAACATCGGAAAAGGTTGTTACTCAAACTAATAAAAAAAGTCTTCAATTAGATACATCCGCCGTTTTCAAAAGAGATTTTGTCGGTTTTGCCGTTTATGATCCCGCTTCCGGTAAAATGTTGTACGAGCATAACGCCTCAAAATATTTCACCCCGGCATCGAACAATAAATTATTCACGTTTTACGCTGCATTAAACATCCTTCCGGATTCCATTCCTGCTTTGCGATATGTGATTAAAAACGATTCTCTAATTTTTTGGGGAACAGGGGATCCG
>DATFMH010000175.1:0-22354 GCA_035267045.1 Balneolales bacterium | reverse complement strand
GTGTGGGTTGTTGCATGAACCAGCCGGCATTATACATACTGTACATCCAACCGGTAATAAAAATTGCTGCGTAACCAACTACTTTTGGATTTGCTAATTTATCATTCATAGTATCCTCATTCTTTATAGGTTCGATATGTGTTTTATCTACGCATAGGAGGAGTTCTTAAACTTCAAGAACCTATATCTATGTGGAACGATTTAATGTATAAATAATTAACGGGTTAATCAATTATATCCCATTGATATATAGTGCCTTAGGAATAAGAGGTATAAGTAACGGGTAAATAGGGTTTTGTCAATAACGGTGAAAATAATGAATACCTGACAATTGCAGGTTTCGATATGGTTATTTGAATAAGAAAAAGGCTTCTTTTTGAAGTGCTTCTTTTAATAAAACCTGGTATTCCTCGTCCGTTATTTCCATACATCCGAATTGGGATAAATGTTCGGTATAAAATTGAGTATCCCATAAAGTGAATCCACCTTCAAGTAACCGTTGATGACAATAATGCAAGGCTATTTTATCCATTTCATCTTCATAATGAAACATGGATTCACCGAAAAAAGCACTTCGTAATGCAACTCCATATAATCCTCCGGCCAATTTTTCATCCTGATATATTTCTACAGAATGTGCATATCCTAATTCATGAAGGCGGGTGTACGATTCAATAATGATATCAGATATCCATGTCGTTTCACGGTCGGCACAGGCAAGCATTACCTCTCTGAAGCGGGTATCATATTTAACTTCATATTCGTGTTGACGTATGATTCTTCGTACGTTTTTGGGCATATGGAATTTATCAATGGGAATTATCCCTCGTTTTTTTGCCGTATACCAGTTAATTTCACGGCTGTGTCTCGAGGGAGCCATAGGGAAGATACCCATGGCATAAGCTTCAAAAAGCGTCTCTATCGGAATCACATTCATGTATAAATAGAATTGATTACTGTATCTCGGATGTAAAATTTTTAGCCAATAATTCCCTTAACATATGGAATGCAGATACAAAATGTTTAATCTCTATTATTTTAAAACTCATTTAACATTACGGGATTTTTTTTCAGCTCAAAAAAGAATACGGCCCTTTATATTACATACTCCCCTGGAATATTCTGAAATATTAAGCAGGAATTGTAAAGCTGATATATATCTTAAAATGGAGAGCCAGCAAAAAACGGGGAGTTTTAAACCTCGCGGCGCTTTCAATCAATTAATGGCATTGATGCCGGTTACTATCACTTTTTCAATTATTCAAAAAGTTGTAGATCGATTTATAACGATTACCGGGGTATCAGTCATTAAAGCCATGAGATTTATGATGGATAATCATCAACAAATTGTTGAGCCCTCAAGAGCGGCAGCTATCGCCGCTCTTTTGAATATGGGTGATGAGCTGGAGGGATATACGGTTGGTGTGACTGTTACAGGGCGCAATGTGGGAAGCGAACGGTATCTACAATTATTACAAATTAAATAGATATAAGTGAAGATGGTGAAAAGAGCTGGTGTATATATAGTTAGATACTATTATATAGAATAAATATACCTGCTCTTTTCATTATACCGTCGTAAATGAATTCCAAAATTGCCGAATATACCTTATCACGGCATCAATCTTTGGGGTTTGTTGCCCAAACTGTTGAATCCGTGATGAAACCACGATCATCCATCTCTAACATACTTGTGATTACATGAGCGATTTCGTCCGGGCGCAGTTTGGTTTCATTCACGTTCTGGCCATGACCGGCGGTATTGGCAAAATTGGTTATAACCTCACTTGGGTTAACCTGCATCACACGAATATTATGTTTCCTCAGTTCTGAGCGCCAGCACTCGGTTAAAGCGTTGACAGCAAATTTTGAAGCACAATAGGGCGTTCCGCCTGCAAAGCCTTTAGCTCCCGCTGTTGATCCGATGTTGATAATATTACCATATTCCTGTTCTATAAAATAACGAGTGGATTCACGAGCCATTAAAATCGTACCTGTTACATTGGTGGACATCATGTCGTTGAATTTTTCAAGATCAAAATCGTGTAACAACGAGAAATATCCATAAGCGGCATTATTGATCAACACATTGAAGCCACCCAGAGCTTTTATCGTGGCATCAACAAGTACTTTAACGTCTTTTTCCTTGCTGATATCTGCCTGAATGGGCAGTGCATCAATTTCCGCTGCTGTTTCCTTTAATTGTTCTTCATGTCGGGCACAAATGGCGACCTTAGCTCCTTTTTTGACCAGGTAACGAGCTGTTTCTTTACCGATCCCGGAACTGCCACCGGTAACCAGTACTTTAGCATCTGATAAATCCATATTTCTCCTTTTATAATATTTTCTGTTTGAATCTTGCCTTATATAAGCATTAAAAAGGGTATGTGCCGTTCCATCGAATGAAGAAAATCACGGAACATAGAACCGACATTGTCAATCAATCTATAAAAAGCTGATTCCTGTGAGCCGAATAT
Source organism: Balneolales bacterium (assembly GCA_035267045.1). Taxonomy (GTDB): domain Bacteria; phylum Bacteroidota; class Rhodothermia; order Balneolales; family DATFMH01; genus DATFMH01. Next base: position 19,877 of record DATFMH010000175.1, on the reverse strand, counting down.
CAAGCGCTTTTCAACTCAAATGAACAGGATAATTTTTTATCCGTTCCCTTTTTATTGAATTTTATCGCCTAACCATCCATTCCGTAATTCTTTCTGGGAGTTTGTAAGTGACTTGCCAAGATCTTCATAAGGAATAAGTTCAAGATGGGGGTCCTCTGCCAATATGATATTTTTATGGTAAATATGGCCGCGGGATGTATATTCAATCGTTACGGTATCTCCCGGTTTATGATCGGCCAGAAATGCCTGCAGGTATGTTACATCATGCAACACATTATTCCCGATTTTAATAATAACGTCACCTCTATCAAGCCCGGTTTTATATAACGGGCTTCCAATTAACGTGTTAGAAGTGATCTTAGCCGTATTGTTCTCAAACTCCAATTTATCATGACCAAATTGGATAACAGCGGAACCCGGATTGGCTTTTTGAAGTGAGAAACCGGCTTTGGCAAGAAGTGATTTGTAATCCATAAGCTTTCGGCCCTCAATATATTTTTTGAAGAACTTTGCAGCAAATGGGGAGTCGTTGGTAACCTCACCCAGTGTTTTTTGCAGATCTTTCATCGTATAGGGCTTTTGTGGGGTCTCATTTTTTTGATATTGGCCGTATTTATGCCACATAGCCCGCATGTAATCATCCAGTGTTTTATGATAACGGGTTCTGAGAGTGAGATCGAGACCCATCCCGATAACCGATCCCCATAAATAGTAAGTGATGTATGTATTGTCTTTATTCTGCGCATCAATGGAAGTGGCGGCGTCAACAAAAGGGGACTGCATGCTCATTTGCACCGGGCTGAAGAAGGTATGGCCGGGTGAGTTGATGACAAAATCGAGGTAATGTCCCATGCGTTGTGCATACTGTTCATTGGTAAAGAAACCGGCTCTCCGTAAGACCAGTTTATCATAATAACTTGTAAAACCTTCACCAAACCATAACTCTTTGGACATATCCGCTTTGGTAAAATCGAACGGTTCTATTGCTTTAGAACGGATTCGTTCCATGTTCCAGGAGTGAAAGAATTCATGGGCCAGTGTGCTTAAATCGTTGAGAGCATGAGTAGACAGTGGTTGGCGAGACATGATAATTGTGGAATTGCGATGCTCCATGCCATCCCCATAAATATAGGGCAGATAATCGGCTATGAAGGTGTAGGTACCGTAATCATAATGAGGTAATTCACCATAAATGGCTTTCTCTTCTTTTACCACCCGTTCCGCCATATTAGCGAAATTTGTGGCATCGGCTTTTGTTCCCTCCTGATGAATATCCATACGGTACGTATAAGTATGGCCATTGGAAGACAGCTTCCATGTCCGTTGCATAAAATCACTCAGTTCGGTTGGGCTATCCATAAAATATTGCATACCGGGCGCCGTGAAAACAGCAGGATCACCGGTCTGTTTTAACTGTGTAGCTACTTTCCAACCGGAATTTTCAGGAATATGGAAATGGATGGTGATTGGTCGGTTCTCCATCCCCTGAACCCACATAAAGGTAGCCGGCATATTTAAATGGGCATGAGTTAAATCGATACCGGAATACGTACCGCCAGGATGATCAGCGTACAACGTATAACTTACTTTAACCGTACCTCCTTCACTTTGAACATTCCATGCATAATTATTCGGACGTGTTGTTGGTAATGGATTACCATTTCCATTTGTGGCCGAAACACTATAAACATTTTTGGCAAACTCATGCAGGGCATAACGACCGGGAGATGAACGACTCATCCAAAATGTAAGCGTCTTTTTGGGTGCTTGTGACACCGTGACCGTCACCCTGGCTTCATGATGTACGGCATTCGGGAAGGATACATCGTATGTAATATGACCCTGGGCACGGATCGGTTGGGTATTTATAAGCAGGTAAAGAAGGAAGCAAAAACATAAGCCTGTTAATCGGAATGATATGAGATAAACCGATCGAAGAGCGTTTGATAAAGTCCACGTAATTATTGTTTTCATAATGACTAAAAAATTTTAAAAGTGTTCAGCTAACTGGTCAAATTAAGAAATAAGGCCCCCACAATAGATTTAGTGATTTTATAATATAGCGTTATGATTTAATCTTGCTGTAAAATAATTAAAGGATATCTAAGTAAATCATATATAAACAACTTATGAACATTGTGAAGATACATGTAAGGCCATGTTTAAAAACCTATGAAATTACAAGTTTTTAAAAAGATATATACTTACAGATAAGAGTTTAAAAATTGTAAATGGAGATGTTATAAGATTTAAATAGCACTATATTTAATTAATGATCAATCCGGTATGTTGTGGAAAAGATCATCAAGAGGTACGTAACGTTTTAGCTTAAATAAAAAATGGGGAAGTCCTTTCCTTCCTAATTCATAAAAACCCGTTCTAACTGTTTATTCAATATGAAATGTAAAATAGGTACCCTCGGGTTCTCTTTATTGCTTATCTTTTTTACGGCATGTTCATCAAAGCAAGGGAATCCAGGTAATAATAAAGGTAATCAATCTGCATCCGGTGTTCCCATCCCTGCTGTTGAATCCGTACAAGCTCATTATGGCAGTTTACCGTTAAAGGAACGACTGACCGGTATCGTAGTTGCCGACAACCATGTCTCTATTTTTCCTGAAGTAAATGCACCTGTAACCAGGGTATTGGTCAATGACGGTGACAAGGTTAAAAAAAATGAGCCTTTAGTACGTTTGCGGAATCTGGATTACCGCAAACAACTTGATCAGGCAAAAGCGCAGTATAATATGGCACAAGCCCGGGTACAACAGGCTCAGGCGTCTTTATCTCAAATCGAGTCTCAATATAAACGTACAAAGATATTGGGTGAACAAAAGATGGTTAGTGCACAGGAAGTGGAGAATCAGAAAGCCCAGTTAGAATCAGCTAAGGCGAATTTTCAAATGGCTAAAGCACAGGAAGCACAAGCGAAAGCAAATATGCAACAGGCCGAATTGAATTTATCATACACTATTGTAAGGGCCCCGGTGTCCGGTTATGTGGGACGCAGAAATGCTGAAGTGGGTATGCAGGTAACCCCATCAACCCGGCTTTTTGATATTGGTAATATTGATAAGGTGAAAGTTCGGGTTAAGCTGACAGAACAGATGGTGAATGCCATCAAAGTGGGACAGCGGGTGAATATTATAACCGATGACACAAAGAGTGATAAAACCGTTACTGCTAAAGTATCAAGAATATCACCTTTTTTGGATCCGGTCTCACATACAACACAGGCAGAAATTGATATTATTAACAAAGACGAATATCTCAAACCGGGCATGTTTGTATCGGTTGATGTTTTTTATGGTGAGAGTCAACAGGCAACGTTAGTACCTAATAGTGCACTCTACCAGCAACCTGTGTCCGGTGAAACGGGAGTATATGTGGCATCTTCGCTTGGTAAAGAAATCAAACCGGTTAAGACGATAGATCCCGGTAATGATGCCTCTCTCACGGATGCTACACCGGTTAAATTTATAAAAGTAAAATTGATTGCCCGTGGAGCTATGGTTAGCGCCGTCGAAGGTATCAGGAGCGGTGACTGGGTGATAACGGTCGGCCAGGATTTACTGGAAAATATTAATAATGCCCGGATTCGCCCGGTTACATGGAATCGCATCATGAGTTTACAGGAAATTCAACAGGAAGATTTACTTGATTCTCTCATGAACAGGGAAAATGATGCTAAAGACTCTACCTATCGGTCATCCTCAGCTAACTTAATGTTATAATATTATGTCTCTTACCCAAACAGCAATTCGTCGGCCGATAGCTACAGCAATGATTTATCTTATTGTCATTACTGTGGGTATCCTTGGATTTTACTATCTATCTGTAGATTTACTACCTCCGATTGAATATCCAAGATTAACGGTACATGTGAGTTATCCGAATGTCGGTCCGGAAGAAATGGAGAAGATTATTACCGAACCGATAGAGAATGCTGTGGCCGGTGTTCCAAATGTGGAGAAAATGACTTCGCGTTCCGATGAAGGGCGCAGTTATGTATCGCTGAGTTTTGCACAGGGTACCAATCTGGATGAAGCAGCCAATGATGTTCGCGCCGCACTCGACCGGGTACGGGATGACCTACCACTCGAAGCAGAAGCACCGGGGATCTGGAAGTTCGATCCGAATAATAGTCCGATTGTTATTCTGGGAGTATCCTCAAAAACAAAAAACCTGGAGCAGTTGACCCAAATCATAGATCGTGATTTGCGGAACCGGTTTGAACAGATACCCGGCGTGGGAACCATTGATATTTGGGGAGGTGTGAACCGGCAGATAAATGTTTTTCTCAAACGAGACCGGTTGATGGCCGGTGACCTTACTTCGCGGGATGTGACCCAGGCCATCGCCCGGGAAAACAGTACTCTACCGGCTGGTAATGTAAAAAGTGGCATTTCTGATCTCTATATGCGTAGTCTGGGCGAATATAAATCACTCGACCAGATACGAAATACTGTTATCACGAATGTTAATGGAGATCCAATACGAATTGGGGATGTTGCCAATGTCGTGGACGGTTATGCTGATCTGGGACGCTATGTTCAGGTTGACGGTCAGCCTATGATTCGGGTCGCTATTAGAAAACAATCGGGAGCTAATACGGTTGACGTTGCCAGGCAAGTCAAAAATGAGGTGAAACGTATCAATCAGGATCGTAACGACCTTTCCATATTAGCGGTAAGCGATCAGAGCACGTTTATTAAAAATTCGATAAGTAATGTACTTAGTTCGGCCATGTGGGGCGGACTCCTGGCGATTTTTATCCTCTATTTATTCTTGAGAAACGGTTCTTCTACTTTTATCATCGCCCTCTCAATTCCGATTTCAATAATTGCAACTTTTGCATTGCTCTATCTGAATGGAATGACCTTGAATTTAATGAGTCTTGGTGGTCTGGCACTTGGGGTCGGGATGATGGTGGATAACTCGATTGTGGTGATTGAGAATATTGTGCATATCCGGCATACCGGGAAAGATCTGAAGGAGAGCGCCGATATAGGGACAAAGCAGGTTGCAGGGGCTATCATATCCTCAACTTTGACAACCATTGTGATTTTCCTGCCGGTGGTTTTCATGCAAAGTGTTTCAGGGATGTTATTCCAGGAGCTGGCTTTAGTGATCGTTTTCTCACTACTCTGTTCACTCTTGGTTGCGTTGACATTGGTACCGATGCTCAGCAGTCGTTTCATGGATGTACAGGAAGGACATAAACATCAGATAGCCGCCAAATCGAAGATCGCCCGTTTTTTGAATAAGATGGAAGATAAATATGCCGATGTTCTTGGCAAAGCCATAAGCAAAAGAGGGCTCGTCTTTGGTATTTGCGCAGTAGCGGTAATCGCCACGGCCTTGTTGTTCCGTGACATCCCGGTTGAACTGGCGCCGAAAACGGATGCGGATGAAATAGAAGTCCAGCTGGAAATGGCGCAAGGTACGAATATCGCCGTTGTGAATCAGTTTACAAAAGAATTGGACGGTTATGTCAAGTCTATCATTCCTAAGGATCAGGTGGAGCATATTTCCCGGGATGTTCGTAACGGAAACACCGATATTACGCTAACGTTGGTTGACGCCAAAAAACGGACCATTTCACCAACAAAACTTGCCGATGAAATACGCTCGAAAGTCGAAGGGCTTATACCTGGAGCTACCATCCGGGTACAGGCACAGCCGGGACTTTGGATATTACGGCGTATTTTTAGTTCGGGTGATAGCAATTCGGCTATCGAAATTGAATTACGGGGCAATGATCTGAAAAAAGCTCAGGAATTATCCCTTGCATTAAAACAAAAGATTGAGGCGGTGCCGGGCGTCACGGATGTTCAGGTTGGTGACAGGGAAGGACGGCCACAACAGGATATTATTTTTAACCGGGAAAAAATAGCACAACTTGGACTTTCGGTTCAGGATGTTTCCCGGATATTGGAAACCAATGTTGGCGGAACGCAAGCCGGACAATATCGAGAAGGGGGAGATCAGTATCCGATCATGGTCCGCCTGGCTCCCGATGACCGATTGACGAGTCAGGATCTGGATAACATTTCAATAAAGGCCTCCGATGGACGTATTCTGCCGATATCTGCCGTGGTTAATAAAGTAGACACCCGGGGTCCGACCAGTATCAATCATATCGACGGCCTGCGTGTAACTTACATTACAGCCGGTTTAAAAGGTGGTGTGGCATTAGGTGATGGGGTCAATAGAATACGCAGCTCCATTTCCGGGATAAACCTTCCAAAAGGATTTTCCATTGTCTTCGGAGGTGAATATGAAGAACAACAAAAAGCAGCAGCAGACTTCCGAATGTCAATCATAATAGCGATTATCCTTGTTTATATGGTGATGGCCGGTCAGTTCGAACGGTTTATAGATCCGTTGATCGTGATGTTTTCGGTCCCTCTTGCCATTGTCGGTGTGGTTCCTGTTATGATGTTAACCGGAACAACATTGAATATGCAAAGCCTGATGGGTATCGTAATGCTTGCCGGTATCGTGGTGAATAATGCCATTGTGTTGGTCGATTATATTAACCTGATGATACGGGAAGAGGGATTACCGGTTTACCAGGCTGTTATTGAAGCCGGAAGATTACGTCTTCGTCCCATACTCATGACCATGTTGACTACCGTACTTGGACTGCTGCCGATGTCCTTCGGGTGGGGAGCCGGCGGTGCTATTCAGGCTTCGCTGGCACGTGTCGTTATTGGTGGTTTGATCGCCTCAACGCTGATTACGCTGATTCTTATTCCTGTAATTTATATCAATGTCGCCAAGCTTCGTGAGAAGGCCAAAGGCATTAATTTCTCACCCATTCAACTGCTCAAAGCAAGATTCGGAACAAATTAAAAAAATTAAATTGCCCCGGTCTTTAGGCCGGGGGTCAATTTGTTGGATTTTAGTGAGGGCTTTAGCCCTTTTACATTCTATAAAATTGCTCAAAATTACATATTCATTCAGTGATTCCACATTGTTTTAGCTCCGGCGGAGCCTCCTGTAAAATAAATATAATTATTGCTTTTTAAGCCTTTGAAATGACATAAATATTATTATGAGATTGACTAACTATATCACAAGCCTCAAGGCATTCCATACAGGTGGCTCCTCCGGAGCCTGTGACCTAATAAAACATGCATAATGTTTCTACAGACAGAGAGCTCCTCAGGAGCTGATTAAATTCAACATTTAACATTCAAAATTCATCATTTCTTTTTCCGTATTCCGGTTTCCTTATATGTTAATTTCCGATCGGGGAGCCCGGTGGTGGATTGAGCGGTTTGCTGGTTTTGAGCTCTGCCGGGTGTTGTTCGTATTGTTGAATCTGTGAGAGTGCAAATTCCACATGGGCTTTTTGAGGAGTATCCGTAAAGCTGTTTTCATGGTCTTTCAGCCAGCCGGCCAATTCTTTGATCTTATAATCGGCTATGGCGCGTACTTCTGTGGAAGTGTTCTCATTCTCTGCCAGGTTGATCAGATCAGATAAAACCACATTATCCACAACACGGTAAATGGCACCGTCATAATCTGTTTTACGGGAAGTCTTCCAGCTGGAGTCGATGAGTTTATCGATGACATCACTCAATCCCGGATATTTACTGTCCCTGGCATGGAATTCGACCAATCGGGTATCACGCTCAGGATTCAGAATTAAATCAACCGTCATTTTTGCGGCGGTTTGTGCAGCTCCCAGTGGGTCGAAGACGACGCCGGTGTGTCCTTTGAATAATTCCCTGTGGTCATAGTAACCCGGAGGCCTCGGTGCTATTTTCTCGATCAATGATTCCGGCAGGGCGAGCACATTGGGCGTGATCGTTTTCAGGAGAGCGGCCAGGGCGGCTTCCTGATTATCAGGCGACACGATTTTTGTAACCATTTGACCGTCTCCACGTTCGGCATAGGTGTAATCCATTCCACCGAGCATCTTCGAGGTAGCGATGACCTGGTAGCGGTGATAGAGATAAATAGGTACAAGCACATCTTGCAAAGTAGCCATCGGTTCACCCGGCTTGATGTTATTTTCGCCGAATTGAGCCAATGCGATCTGACGCACTTTAAGCATGCGATTTAATTCCTTATATGGAAGCTTGCCATTATCCCAAAGATGTGCATAGGGGTTTGCACTTCCGGCCGGCCGTGCATCGGCATCCGATATATATTTTAGTCCGTTATGGATGCCGCTTTCGATAATGTTATTAAGCGCTTTGTGAACATCCGTTCCCTTCGGGAATTTCGTATACCCGTATTTAATAGCCTGGATATCCCATTTTCCTACGCCAACTGCATAGGCATCACTGAAATCAAGCTTGCCATTTTTGCCAATTTTGATGTAGGGCTGCGGATAATCCATCACGGATGCACGGTCGTTGTAGCTCGAGGCAAAATTATGGGCCAGACCAAGCGTATGTCCTGTTTCATGTGCGGCCAATTGACGTATACGGGCCAGCGCCATCTTCAACATGGGGTTATCCTTATCGGAAGGCACTCCATTTTTAAAAGGGGCCATCAGCCCCTGGGCTATCAGGTAGTCCTGGCGCACACGTAGCGAACCAAGCAGTACATTTGCTTTGATGATTTCACCTGTACGCGGATCGACCACGCTGGATCCATACGACCAACCTCGTGTAGAACGGTGTACCCAATTTATGACATTATAACGTATATCGAGAGGATCCACACCTTTGGGCAGTACTTTAACCTGGAATGCATTTTTAAAACCTGCTGCTTCGAATGCCTTGTTCCACCAGGAAGCGCCTTCCATCAACGCTGAACGAATAGGCTGAGGAACGCCGCTGTCAACGTAATAAATGATCGGTTTAACCGGAACACTGAGCTTTTTACCGGGATATTTTTTCACCAGGTTATGACGGATGATATATCGCTTAACCAGCGACTGGGAAATAGGAGAACTGTAATCTTTGTAATTGATTTCGAAATAGCCGGCCCGGGGATCGAATACTCTGGGTTTATATCCGTCGTTTGGCAGTTCAACAAAGGAATGGTGGACACGAACTGTGACATAATCGGGATCAGGCGTCACAGATCGAAGAAAGTGGCCTGCACCTGAACCGGTGAGAGTAAGAGTTACTTCCAGTTCCGAATTTTTTGGGAAATTCTTTGTGTCAGGTAAATAAACGGCAGAACGGGATTTATCCACATGATAATTACCTTGCCTGGTTTTTTTTAAGCGTTCGACAAGATGATGCGGATCCTGCATCATGAAATCGGTGATATCGATCAATACTTTATCCCCGCTTTCGGCGGCTACTTTGAATCCATAAAGGACCGATTTAGCGAAAGCCTCATTTACAGAGAGTATCTCTTCCTCATTGTTGGTATTGGCTGCCCGGTATCCAAGATTTTTTTGTACGAGTAATACCTTTGGTCCGATGCGCTTGAAGATAACCACGTGTTCGGGTCCCAATTGACTACGGTCCAGGCCAATATCATTCGACCCGACACCCGCTGCGAGGGCGTCCATATACAGGAATTCCTTATTCCATTTATCAACGACCATCCAGATCTTTCCATGTGTACTATCCCAATAAAAATCAAAATAGCCGGGATATTTTTTCATTCCCTTTGTTTTTTCAGCAATGGAAGGGAGGTTTTGTGCTTTTGCCGGAACGGTTCCGGCAATTGTCGCGAATAATAGACATACGAATAAGCTAAGTACCGATAAACGTTTCATAATAATCCCATTTAAGTATTGGATAAATTTATAACCCCTAATATAGTTGTGAATTTGAGTTAATAAAGCGGTAAGCTTGGGATGTGACTTCTTTTTACAAAATCTCCGGAATAAATCTGGTCCTCACAGAATTTTGAACCGGGATTTTAATGTGTGGTTTGATAAAAAGTATTCAACATTAAAAAATATTCGAGTGCATTTATATTTTCACTGAAAATTATCAATAATCTTTTAGGGGATTCCGGCCTCAGTAAAATGGGCGTTAAAAATCCAGTAGAATGCAGCGTTAAAAAAAATCCATACCGCATGATTCCTTAAAACAGGCAAGCCCGGTAGTGGAGCATTGGATTTTTTTAGCGAAATGGAGACAGATTTAGCCCATTTTACATAAGCCGGCGATTTTTGGTTACTTTTCATCGTTGAAAAGTAACATTCTCTAAATATGATGTAAGTAGGGAATTGACGAATTAACCAATTTAATAAAGCCTCATGGTTCATTAGAAATAATATTCCAATTGTGTGATTCATAGAATGTTTCATTTAAATGATTTGTTCATAAGACAGAGATTAGAATAATCACGAAGTGACATTTAATTCAATGATTAATAATAAGTTTTAATAGTACACAGAAGGTGTTTTATCAAGACGATTTTTTAAACCTTAAATCGGTAAGAAATCATTAATTGAAAGTATTTAAAGAAAGTTGATCATTCATTATTAAATATAAGAGAGGTATTAGTATGACTGTTGTTCAACGAATGGCATCGTTCATAACTAACCAGACATTTGATAACCTATCCGAGGCAGCAAAAGAGCAAATAAAAATCAGGATCCTTGATTCTCTGGGTACAGCTATAGGGGCTGTGGAAGGAGAACCGGTGCGTTTAATCAGGGAACAAATCGAAGAATTCTCACATAATCATAATGGTAAATGTACCCTTATTGGCGGGGGTTCCACTTCACCGGATTATGCCGCTTTATATAACAGTGCCCTGGTCAGGTATCTCGATTTTAACGACAGTTATTTGGCTAAAGGAGAGACTTGTCACCCCAGCGATAACTTCGGGTCGGTTCTGGCAGCCGGCGAGTATAATAAGATTACCGGCAAGGAACTGATGCTGGCATTTGCCATCGCTTACCAGGTTCAATGCCGCCTGAGCGATGAGGCACCGGTTCGGGATAAAGGGTTTGATCATACGACGCAAGGCGCCTATGCTGTTGCAGCCGGTGTATCATCTGCTTTGAATCTGGATGATGAGAGAACTGCTAATGCATTGGCTATCAGTGGAACACCTCTTAATGCCCTTCGGGTAACACGAACAGGAGCATTATCTCATTGGAAGGGCCTGGCCTATCCTTATACCGCTTTTGGTGCAACAACTTCTACTTTTCTGGCGATGCGTGGTATCACCGGACCTATGGAGGTTTTTGAAGGGAATAAGGGATTCCAGGAATCCATAGCCGGTAATTTCCAGATTAACTGGAGTAAGGAAAATCTTGAAAAAGTAACCCAAACGATTATCAAGCAATTTAATGCCGAGATTCACTCGCAGGCCACACTTGAAGGAGCTCTTGAATTAAAGAATAAGTACAGTATTGATCCCGAAGATATAAATCATATTGAAATCGTGACCTTCAGTGTAGCTTATAACATTATTGGAGGTGGAGAAGAAGGCGATAAAACAATCGTTCGAATTAAAGAAGAAGCAGATCACAGCCTGCAGTATATGACCGCGGTAGCATTGATCGATGGACAGGTATTACCGGATCAGTATAAACCGGACCGGATAACCAGGGAGGATGTTCAGACACTCCTTAAAAAAATAAAAGTAACTGCTGCGGATGAATATAGTGCCCGGTTTCCGGATGAAATGCCTTGTCATATTACGATTCATATGGAAAATGGTGATAAATATGAGATCGATAAGTCCGATTACGAAGGATTTCATACGCGTCCGATGAGCTGGGATACGATCACGGAAAAATTTAAACAGCTGGCAAGACCATATACAACCGAACGTCTTAGAAATCATATCATCGATTTGATTCATAATCTGGAAGATCATAAGGTCAAGGATCTGACACATCTGCTGGCACAAGTGAAGATTCCGGAATACAGGGTGGCAAATCAGGGAACGGTGAACAGGTAGCAGTATACAGATTGTTGATAAATATCAGCATATATTAATTTTAAAGGCACAAATGCACAAAGGCACAAAGGCACAAAGGGATATTGAGGGAATAAAAATTTAATTCAAAATTCATCATTCAACATTCCTCTGTCGTCTATCGTCCGTTGTCAGTGATATTTTTAAAAATCTATTCATTCGAATTTTAGAAAAAAGGAGACATTTATGGCTAAGAAGAGAGAAGAGGGATTATTCGATTTTTTGAATAAAAATGAAAGAGAAGAAAAACCGCGGAAGCATGGGATTACTGAAATACGTGGTCCCTATTATAGTGTAATGGGTAAACGATATCTGCAGGATATCCTGGAAACGATGGGTGAATATGTCGATTCTCTGAAATTTTCAGGTGGTTCTTTTTCGTTGATGCCGCCGGCCAGGGTGAAAGAGATTACGGATCTGGCTCACGACTATAATGTGTTGGTTTCAACCGGGGGCTTCATGGAATATGTATTGACACAGGGCAAGGAAGCGGTAAATAAATATATCGAGGCCTGCAAATCACTTGGTTTTGATATTATCGAACTTTCTGCCGGTTTCATTACAATCCCGACAGACGACTGGCTTAGATTGATCGAGAAGGTTCAAAAAACAGGACTGAAAGCCAAGCCGGAGATTGGGATACAGTTTGGTGCCGGAGGGGACACACCGGAGGCCGCCTTGCGGGCAGAAGGAGAAATGGATCCCGAATGGGCTGTAAAACAGGCAAAAGAATTCATTGATGCCGGAGCCTACATGATCATGATCGAATCGGAAGGTATCACGGAAAATATCGAACCATGGCGCACCGATGTTCCGGCCCGTTTCATCAATGAGCTCGGCCTGGAAAAATTGATGTTCGAAGCGGCTGATCCTGATGTATTTGCCTGGTATATAAAGAATTATGGTGCGGAGGTAAACGTATTTGTAGATCACAGCCAAATTGTTCAGCTCGAATGCCTGCGCGAAGGCATCTGGGGAACCAAGAGTTTGTGGGGACGTGTATTGACGTATAAAGGAGATAAATAAGTACTTAAAATTTTCTTCGGATAACGGAGAACGGATTTATGTTTATATCCGTAGGGACATGCCATGGCATGTCCCTACTACCGCTTTGGGCCTTCATATGTTAAGAAATGGAATCAGGTTTTTCAGCCGCTGTTAGATTTCTCCGCTTCGGTCGAAATGACAGAGACAAGAGGGTCATTAGGTTTTTTAGAATCGTAAATTACACGGATTAAAGGATCAACGCTGATTCGTTGGTCGGAAAGTTAATGGTTGATTGAGCTTTTTAATCCGGCAAGTAGTGCATGTATGTGGGCACCACTTCTCAAAGTGGAGCCCACGGGGAAATGCTATTCTGATTTCTGTCTTCTATATTCTGTATTCTTTTCTCTCTATACACTTAATAACCTATTAACTCAATAACTTTATTTATTTTCTGCGAAAATCCGTGTCATCTGCGTTCCATAAAAACTTTAGAATCGAATCTTTCGTGCGTAACTTCTGTTCTTTTACAAAATTTGAATGTGGATTTAACAGAGAGATACGGCCCCGATGCCAGATCATCAAAAAATGAATATTCCCGAACGTATTCCCCGGATGACTTTTGCTGGCCTGTTCATAGCTAATATGGCGGCTATGCTTGGCATGGGAATTTTACTTCCGATACTTACACCGTTTGCAAAGAGACTTGGAGCTACAGGCGCCATTGTTGGGATGATTTTTGCCGGTTATGCGCTGGCACGAGGGCTTTTCAGTCCGTTTGTCGGACGTATATCCGACCGGTATGGAAGAAAAGCATTTATGTTGGCCGGACTGGCTTTATATGCAATCCTGGCACTTGGTTACAGCCTGCTGCATAGTGTATTAATGCTTGCCGTATTATGGTTTTTCCAGGGTGTCGCTTCTGCGATGGTAACACCCATTGCACAATCTTATATCGGGGATATCACACCGCTTGGTAAAGAGGGGCGGGTCATGAACCTGTTTTATCTCGGTCAGTTTGGCGGGATTGCCATTGGTCCGGTAATCGGTGGTTACCTGGCCGATCATGTTTCGCTGGAGGCCCCTTTTTATGTGATGACGATTGCGGCAGTGATCGGGTTTGGCCTGGTTTATTTTGTGGTTGATAAGGCACCGGCAGAACTTCGGGAAAAGAAAAATGAATCAGAAACGAACTTCCGGGATTCATTACGAATGGTGATGAAAGACCGGAAGATGAAAGGTATCCTGTCATATGTCATTGGACGTGGTTTTTATCGATGGGGCTTTAACTCATTCTTTCCTATTTATGCTGTTACCATTATTTCGCTGACGAAAAGCCAGGTTGGACTCATTATATCTAGTTATATGGTAACAGGTACATTATTTCAATACCCGTTTGGTAGTCTGGCGGATCGTTTTTCCCATCACCGCGGGGCACTGGTCGCTATAGGCGGGGGCGTTGCCGCTGTTTCTATGCTATTTGTACCGATGGTACATCACATGTTATGGCTGATTATACTAGTTGTGATCATGGGTATATTCAGTGCCGTTTCCCGGGCCTCGACTGTTGCCATCCGAACGGAACGGGGTCGATATCACGGGCAGGGTGCCGTAACCGGTATTTATACATCCGGTTTCTCAGCCGGACAGGTTTTGGGTCCGGTTGGTTTTGGACTGATCGTTCAAATCTCAAACATCCCGGACTCCTTTTATTTTGGAGCACTGATTGGATTACTCACCACAGGATTGGCCTACTGGTATTTGTGGAGTGGGAAAGATGAGGCACAAAGTTGATCCGGATAGTCCGGATTGAATGGATAAGTCAGGTTTATTTTTTAGCCATAGATCTTCGCAGATAAAAGCGGAAAAAAGAACCCGGAAGATGGAGACCGGAGAACGAATATGGATTTACATTTATATCCGTAGGGACATGCCATGGTATGTCCCTACCGCTTTGGGCCTTCATTTGTTTAGAAATGGAATCAGGCTTTTTGCCTTTGTTAGATTTCTCCGCCTCGGTCGAAATGACAGGTTGCTTTTTGGACCGAATATATAATCCGGTAATCCATTAATCCTGCAAATCCAAATTCTGACTTTTAAGAGCCTTTAACAACCACTTTTTTATGAGAATCAGGATGGTCAGGATTGACAGGATGGACCGGGATTATTTTTAAGGATTTTATACGATGGGCTCCACCTACAAGGTGGTGTCCATCTAAAAACGGTTGGAAGCATAAACTGGTGGACACCACTTTTTAAAGTGGGGCCCACCGATTACACGGATGAAAGGATTAACGCGGATTGTCCCTCTTATCTCTTTACACTTACAACTTATCTCTGGCGAAGCGCGTCATCCGCGTTCTATAATCAAAACGATTTTTCCAGGAGATTGAAGAGGGCCTTAAAATGTTCTTCTGAACCTTCTTTGTTATAAGCCGGGGAATCGAGTACCGTGAAACCGTGTTTGACATCCGGGTAGACTTTCATCGTGTAATCAACATTATTCTCCTTCAGGATTTGTTCGAGGCGCTCTTTTTCTTCGTCAGAGAAATGAGGGTCAATGCCCGCTATGCCTACATAAATTTTAGCCTTCATTTTTGGTGCAAGAAGATGCGGACTATCATCTTTCTGCGTTGCAAGACGAGCTCCATGAAAGGATGCCGAAGCGGCAATTTTATCCGGGAATGTTCCGGCTGCACCCAGGGAATAAGGTCCGCCCATGCAATATCCTACCGTAGCAGCTTTATCGGCGGTGTTATCTTTTACCAGAAGAAAATCAAGATAAGCAGAGGTATCCGACATCACCATTTCCATATCCAGTGACTGCAGTAACTGAAACATCTCATTCCGTTTGGGTCCCTCTTCTTTAACGGTAGCCGGAGGAAACGATAATTTTCGTTCTTTGCGGTAGTATAAATTAGGCACCAAAACATAATATCCCTGGTCCGCTATTCTCCGGGCCATCTCGAACAGGGAATCACGTACACCCATCACATCCATATAAAAAATGACAGGGGGCAGGTTCTTGTTGGCATCTTCAGGGGAAAAAGCATAACAGTCGGCTACACCATCTCTGGTTTTTATCTCAATTTCATCCATAATTAATAATTTTAAATACTGGTCAATAATTTTTAAAAAGTGCTGCTACGTAAACATAAAATAGGGATGAGTCATTCATTTTGGAATCAATTAGTAATTAGTAGGGAGTAATTAACAAATAATTGTATAGAATATAGAATATAGAATACAGAATGTAGAAGACAGAAATCAGAATAGAATTTGTCGGTGGGCACCACTTTGAGAAGTGGTGTCCACCTTTTCAAGCTTATTGGCGGGTTTAGATGGACGCCACCTGGTATGTGGAGCCCAACGGGTATATTGATAAAAATAACTAAAAATAATCCAGATCTATCCTTTCAATCCTGACCATCCGGATTCACAATAAATACAACGCAGATGACACAGATTTACGCAGGTTTAATAAGTTAATTAGTTATTAGGTGTATTGAGGAAAAAATCAGAATATGGAAATGTTGGATTATGAGCACAGCCAGCAATCAACTAACCTGTCATTTCGACCGAAGCGGAGAAATCTAACAACGGTCAATCACTTGATATCTGTTATAAACATATGAAAGTCTAACGCCGTCATAGATCCCTCGAGTGCCCCGGGATGACAGGCAATAACTGAGATTGGTTGATAAGCTTAAAATATTATTAATAATAAATAAAGATCTGCTTATATCTCTGCCTTTCTGTAGGTAGATGCAAAAATCTGTGCTCCTCAAATCCGTCTTAATCGCAGCAGTTTTTTTTCGATTTCTTCTTAACCGCTCTCACAATGATAATCCCGGCTATGATGGCCAGTGCCAGCATGAAAATGATCTTCCCGGTCAAAATAAACCTCCAATATGATAAACAATGAACGCAGTAATCCAGGCTATGAAAAAGCTGTAAGCCAGGAAGAGCAGGGCGAACTTCTTGCCTCCTTCCCGCGCCATAACAGCTACTGTGGCCATACAGGAATTGTATAACAGGAGAAAGATCATAAATGATAATGCCGAGGCTGTTGTAAAACTTGACCTGATAACCGTTCGCAGACTGTGAGATCCCTCATCCGTCTGAAATGTTTCGACATCCGGTGTAAATAGCGAGAGCACACTGGATTTAGTCGCTTCTCCCAATCCTATAACCTGGTGCTCAAGAGCAGGTATGAAATGAAAATCTTTATGTTGAGGTGGTTCGTCGGCAGAATAGATAGTGCCCATAGAACTCAAAACAATTTCACGCGCTAAAAAGGCGGGAATGAGTGAAGTAGAGATTCTCCAGTCTTTGATCCCGATGGGTTTGAGAACAGGAGTGATCATCTTACCGATATAAGCAGCCGCACTTTCAGACGGATTTTGGCGGTTAGTTGGAATGTTCAACAGCAGCCATACCACTATTGATGCCGCAAATATTACCGTACCGGCCCGGTGCAAAAAGCTCTTCACCTGGGCCCATGTTATCTGTAAAACGGTTCTCATCCTGGGAGTTCGATAGGGCGGTAATTCCATCACGAAATGCGATAACTGACCTTTGTACGCTGTTTTACGCAGCACAAAGGCCGTTAATAAGCCGACGACTATTCCAAGGAGGTAAAGACCGAAAATTATGAATGCAGGATGATCAAAAAACAGGAATGCAAAAAAGGAAAAGACCACCAGCCGTGCCGGGCAACTCATAAAAGGGATCATTGTCATTACAAGAAGTTTATCACGCTTATTATCGAGCGTTCTGGTTGCCATGACAGCCGGGACATTACATCCGAAACCAAGCAGTAATGGGATCATACCTTTTCCATGCAGACCCAGTTTATGCATGAATCGATCCATGATAAAAGCTATCCTGGGCATATAACCGGACATCTCCAGCAGGCTCAGCAGAAAAAAGATCATGGCCACCAGCGGTAAGAAGGTGATCACAAATCCAACACCACCGATGATCGCCTGGGAAAAGAATTGAGAAAGCCAGTTTCCGGCACCTACATTCGATAATAATGACTGTGATAAAGGTGAGAGAAAATCATTGATAAAACCCTCCGTCCAGTTCATGAACGGAGTAGAAAAATCAAAGGAAATTTTAAACAGAAGGAACATAACAGACAAAAAAATGAAAATCCCCAGTACCGGGTGCAGCACGATTTTGTCGATCTTATCGGTGAGGTCTTTGGCGGTAAACTTCTTCTTCCTGAATGTGTCGCTATAAAAACCGTGTGCAAAAGCGTACCGCTCATTTTTAATAATGCCGCTGATATCCTTATTAAAATAACTCTCGAGGTCTGATTTCTCTCCATTTCCCAAAGTATTGTCCGCCAATCTTTCCAGGAGCGTATGCTTATCTAATTTCTCCTGCTGAGAAGTCTTAGTAATGGATAGTAGAGCTTGTTCCACTTCCCGGTTATATTGCGGTACTTTGGGTAGGCGTTGTGATTTAACCGAGTCAATTATAGCATCAAGCAAATCGGAAACGCCCTCACCTTTTTTCCCATTCGTTTTTATTACGGGAATATCGAGCAGTTTCGTCGCATGTTCATGATCCACTTCTATTCCATGCTTCCGGGCTTCATCGGACATATTCAGGGCGATCACCATGGGTTTGCCAAACTCAAGAAGCTCGGTGGTTAGCAACAAATCGCGTTCCGCACTTGATGTCTCAATGATATTGACAATAATATCGGGTTTCTCTTCCTTCAGAAACCGGCAGGCAATCCATTCATCTTCGGAAATCGGTTCGAGCGTGTAAATACCGGGTAAATCAACAAAATGGAGATCATATCCCTTATAGGTCAGGAAGCCTTCCTTTTTTTCTACGGTGACTCCCGACCAGTTGCCGATTTTCAGATGAGTTTTAGCAGCGTGATTTAATAGTGTGGTTTTTCCAACGTTCGGGTTTCCGGCTAAGGCGATCTTGATACTTTTCGTCATTTCACCCTGACATTTTCGGCGACATCCGTTGTGAGGACGATTCGTGAATTATTCGTTTTCACAACGATGCCCCGGCCGAGTTTTTGCAAAATTACTACGTTTTCCCCGCATCTGAGTCCCATGGCTTCCACTTTTTTAATGGCTTCATTCTCTTTGTAAAAATTTATGATGCAAGCTGTTTGGGCAATCTTCAGATCATTGAGCGTCGTTTCGTGATCGATGGGAATTGCAAATACTTTTGTTTCGATCCGGTTTGGTGCTCTTTTAAGGTGATATCCACTAAAAAATTTCATATCAAAGTGTTCTGTTTATTACGTTTCTTCGAGCGGCAATCCGAACATAAACCGAATAATTGATGGGAATGACTGACAAATTCAAATTCGTGTAAACGTGCAATATTTTTTTGCCGGTCTTCAATCACGGGATCTATAAATTCAACAATCTTGCCACAATGTATACAAATCAAATGATCGTGGTGTGGTCGCCCAAACGCTTTTTCATACCGGGAGCCATGTTTACCGACACGTTGCCGGTAGACGAGATCACATTCTTCCAAAATCTGTAATGTTTTGTAAACTGTCGCTCTTGAAACTTTACTGCCGCTTTCCTTTAAATGGAGAAACAGGTCATCAGCTTCGAAATGTCCTGGTTCGGTCATGACAGCATCAAGAACCTCAAAACGTTCAGGGGTCAGGCGGTAACCTTCCTGTCTCAAATAATCTTTTAACTCCTGTTCCGCTGTTGGCATCTCTCTTTATTTAATAATTAAATAATGCAGATTTGTTTCGTTCTATTATTTTTATGTTTCTTAAATTTAATTAAGATTAAGTCTTAATACTATTTAATAATTGCGTAAAAGTAATCTTTTTTTGTCATGAAAATAGAACGCGGATGATGCAGATTTTAATAAAAGTTATTGAGTTAATGGGTTATTAAGTGTATTGAGGGATAGAATACTGAATGTAGGGGTCAGAACACAGAATCAGAATAAATTTCCCGATCCATCCTTTCAATCCGGACCATCCTGATTCCATTTCCAAACAAATGAAGGCCCAAAGCGGT
>DATFMH010000174.1:0-3585 GCA_035267045.1 Balneolales bacterium | reverse complement strand
AAATATTGGTGCTGCAAGAAACTATAACATCGTTTTTAGATTATCGAGAGGGAAATATTTCAAATGGGCCGCTCACGATGATGAACTGGCACCGGCATTTTTGGAAGATGCTGTAAATGTACTGGAGAAGAATAAAGATGTGGTATTGACACAATCGGAAGTTAAGATTATAAATGAAAAAAGCGAAGTGACCGGGAAATATCTGAACCGGCTCATTAATATGGGCTCAACTCAACCTTCGGAACGTTATGGTGATTACTTGTTGGCTGATCATGCCTGTTTTGATGTTTTTGGGTTAATGAGGAGAGACGTACTTGCGAATACAAAATTACACGGAAGCCACCTGGCAGCAGACAGAAATCTGTTAGCTGAGCTTGCACTTCTTGGACGATTCTATAAGATCCCAGACTATTTATTCTATATCAGGGATCACCCGGAGCGCTCGGTTCGTATTGAAGCGGATAAAATTGAAGAATTAGGTATTTGGTTCGATCCCAAAAACAAGGGGAAAAGATTGTACATGTATCCGCGACTTCTTTTAGAATACTTCAAGTCCATTCACCGGGTAAAGCTGAATATAACGGAGCGAATACGGGCTTATCGATACCTGGGAAGATGGTTCTGGAAATTCAAGAAATCCATATTGAATGATTTAATCCATTATAACCCTATGGTAAATGCATTATACAGGGGATATAAAAAAGTAGGATTAGGTAGTCGTAAAAGCACAAGTATTGCGGAAAATAATTTTTGAAAACGTTGCTGACAGACAGGTATCGGCAAAAAGATGTGTTGAGGTAAAAAAAAAGCGATAAAAGTGAAAGGAAAGGGTATGAAAGTATTGGTTACGGGACATAGAGGTTATATAGGCACCATTCTGGTCCCAATGTTATTAGAGGAAGGGTATGATGTAACGGGTTTGGATAGTGATTTGTACAGGAAATGTACATTTGGCGAATCTATAAATACCCCTGTAAAAAATATTATCAAAGACATTCGTGATGTCAATGAATATGATTTAGAAGGCATAGACGCCGTGTTACATCTTGCCGGTTTATCGAATGACCCATTGGGTGATTTGAATCCATCGTTAACAAAGGATATCAATTATCAGGCTTCAGTCCGGCTTGCTGAGTTATCCAGGAAAATGGGGGTATCCCGATTTATTTTTTCCTCATCCTGCAGTAACTATGGAGCCGGTGGCAATGATTTTCTTAATGAAGAATCAGACTTACGTCCAGTGACCCCTTATGGTGAATCAAAAGTATTGGTTGAGAAAGAGGTGTCGAAACTTGCAGATGAAAACTTCAGTCCTGTTTTTTTACGAAACTCCACAGCTTACGGTGTATCACCAAGATTACGTTTCGACCTTGTATTAAATAACCTGGTGGCATGGGCTTTTACAACAGGGCAGGTATTCCTGAAGAGTGACGGTACGCCATGGCGGCCAATAGTTCATATCGAAGATATTGCACGCGCATTCATTGCAACATTAAAAGCTCCGAAGGAGAAAATACACAATCAGAAATTCAATGTCGGACAAACTAAAGAGAATTATCGCATTAGTGAAATAGCTGAAATAGTTAAAGATACGGTACCGGGATCACGAGTAGAGTTTTCAGAACAATCGGGACCGGATAAAAGAAATTATCGTGTAAACTGTGATCGTATCGTCAATACATTGTCTGATTACAAACCTCAATGGAATGCCAGGCAAGGTGCACAACAGCTCTATGAAGCTTACAAGAAATATGATATTAAACTTGATGATTTTGAAGGTCCGAAATACCGGCGAATAACTCATATTAAAGCACTAATATCATCTGGTGAGTTGCGGAATGATCTAAGATGGAATGTCATGGAAAATTATCAGGGGAGGTAATGATATGGAGGCCAAAAAGGTAATATGCAGATCTTGTGGATCTGAACATCTTGAACACATTTTATCACTGGGAGAGACACCTCTTGCCGATCGTCTGTTAACCGAAAATCAGCTTATGGATCCGGAACTTACAGCTCCGCTCGATCTTGTCTTTTGCCACGATTGTACGTTAACACAAATAACGGTGTCCGTTTCTCCGGATGTACTCTTCCGTCAGGATTATCCGTATTTCTCTTCGGTATCGCCATCACTTCTCAAGCATTTTGCTGACAGCTCGGCCGATATCATGAAACGCAAAAAAACCGGCAGGAAAAGTTTGGTTGTTGAAGCCGCCAGTAATGACGGTTATATGCTTCAGAACTTTCAAAAGAAAGGAATACCGGTACTTGGAATAGATCCGGCTCAAGGTCCTGCTGAGGCTGCCATAAAAAAGGATATTCCAACTCTATGTACCTTTTTCACGGAAGAATTAGCAACACAACTGAGATATGTTGAAGAACGGAAAGCCGATGTATTCCTGGCCAACAATGTATTGGCTCATGTACCTGACTTAAATGGATTTGTTGAAGGAATACGTATTATTATGAAAGATGACGGCTTAGCTGTCATCGAAGTTAAATATTTAGTTGATCTGGTGGAACATTGTGAATTTGATACTATTTATCATCAACATCTGTGTTATTTTTCGATGATAGCGCTGGACAAATTGTTCCGTCGCCATGGGTTATATATCAATGATGTCATGAAAGTTTCGACCCAGGGAGGTTCACTGCGTATTTTTGTTGAGAAAAATGAAAATGTAAAAAGTAGTGTAAAAGATTTAATAGCAGAAGAACTAAAAGCAGGCGTCGATACTTTTGGGTATTACGAACATTTTGCAGGGCGGGTTAAACATATAAAGGAGTCCTTATATGACCTGCTATCCGATCTGAAGAAACATAATAAACGGATTGCCGCGTATGGCGCGGCCGCTAAGGGAACAACCTTAATGAGTTATGCCGGAATCGACCGTAACATGATAGATTATATTGTGGATCTGAACACATTCAAACACGGACGATTTATGTGTGGCAATCATATACCCATTTATCCCCCATCCCGATTAATGGAAGATCAACCGGATTATGTGCTGTTGCTGGCATGGAATTTTAAAGATGAAGTGATGAAACAGCAGCATGATTATCTGAAACAAGGAGGGCATTTCATCGTTCCCGTACCCGAGGTTCAAATGATCTGAATATGTGAACCGCATTATTTTAGTATTGAAGTATGAAAAATTTGGAGATGTTTAAATGAATATTGCCTGTGTAACAACTTATGATGCAACGGATAGGTTATCATTTGGCGGACGAACGTACTATATGACCAAATCACTTGAAAGAGAAGTGAATGCATTTGAGTATGTTGGCCCGCTAAAGCAATTCAAACCATATTCCGCCTGGTTCCGTGGATTGGAATATTATTATAATTCACTGCGAAAAAAAGAGTATATGAGATACAGGGATCCCACTTTATTACGATATTTTAGTCGCCTGTTATCCAGGCAATTAAATCAAAGTGATGCCGATATCATATTCAGTCCTACCAGTCGTTTCTCGCAACCTATAGCTTACCTGGAGACTGATATTCCAATCGTTACATGGACGGATGCGACGTTTGCCAGTTTCCTGGATTATCACCCGGAATTCACTCGTAATTTCATG
>DATFMH010000173.1:0-3235 GCA_035267045.1 Balneolales bacterium | reverse complement strand
CTGTATGTTAATCAATCCCGGTAATAATACTATCGCCATAATTAAGCCCGACGAAATAAAATTCCTTTTCATATGAGCTTCCTCCTTTGTGAATGTTATTGATTTTTATAAATTTAATCGAGGAATAACAACCTGTCAAGTATCAGAGTCTCATTTTAATTATTTGGAATTATTTGATAATTCAGATCAGAGGGGACGAAGGACCAATAGATATTCAATTGGAATGGCAAACCCGGCATCGCGTTCTAGGCTCCACTGCAATTGTAATTTATTGAAAATGCCGGTGATTTGATTTCGTTACGACCTGGTGATCATGAACAGTTGCCTGACAATCCGGGTATAGCACTATCCTTATTCGATTAAATCGAATCCATTCAGTACCCATAGTTTCAGGGAGCACATCGTATCTTTTTCATAGCTCCATTGGCTAAGTCCAGGCTAATTATGCCAATGTAATCCCGATTATTTCAGATGTTATAGGTACCGGATCAGCAGGAAGAATTATGGTCGCTATTGGTACTCTTTCTGATAAAGGATGAAAGCTATTTGTACTTATACAACCGTACTTTCCGGATACTGAACGTACTACCCGGCAAATCCAGGTGTCTGCCCTGATTGCTTTGGTCCCCATTCAAACGAAGACCGGGAATCCATTTACCATTCATAAATTTACCTTTGTCAATGCTTCCAATGCCTGCCATGGAATCGCCTTTTGCGGTGCCAAATGTAATAACCATTCCTCTACCGGCAACATAAAATACATTTGGCGATACCATTATGATCATACCGCCGAATCGCGGATGCTTCCCCTGGTTTTTGGGTGCATATTTCCAGCTGTATTCATGATGAACATTAAAGATATAGCTTCCCATTTTTATTCTTACTACCTGTTTGGTACTGTCCATCGTAACACCTCTCATTGTACCCTTACCCTGGTTTGCCAATATGAGTGGAGTAAGCTGTGACAGCACGTCATATCCTTTCGAAACCTGGTTATTTGAAGGATTGGACAACGACTCAATTGAGAACGGGCTGTAACCCATAACATTATGCTGTGCCATCGCATAATAGGCATTAACCACGCTTTGATGATTGCCCGCTTCCGGTATAAAAAACTGGTTATACATTTGTCCGGGTTTTCCAACCGGTAGGTCAAATTTAGAGACCCATTCGGCGAAGTTTTTGAAATAAATATCAGGAGCAAGAAAGTCAATGTTGGGAGCTGCAGCCTTCCATATATCCATTAGGTGAGGCAGTGGTCCCCCACTCGGATACTGACCCGGCTTATATCCCGGGCGAATAAGCGCGGCATTGACATACATGGGTAACGGGTATTCTTTCTTACCGGCTGCCGCCACATAATTTGCGTATTTCGCATAGTTCCATGCCATGAATATTTCATCCGTGCCCACACCTTTACCGAAGATCTCCTGCCAGTTGCCATGCGTCTTAAAACCGTTTTTCCCCCACTTATCATAAAGATACTTATTCAATTTATCTTTGTTTTCCTTTAAATAATTTATGAACTCCCGGGGTACATTTGCTTTAAAAGCCTTATTTGCGCGCGAACTATAATCTCTGGCACTTGGTATCATACCCATCTCATTCTCCACCTGCACCAAAACAACGGTTTGCTGCTTACTGTCAACAGCTTTTATATGAGCCATCAGCTTTGAAAAAGCGTATGCATCAGTATTCCGGTTTGTTTTATCAAATGCTGTAAGGATCTCTTCAGCTTTCCCGTTTTTTTCATGTGCCCTCGGAAATCTTTTTTCATTGGTTTTAACCCATATTGGAACATAACATGACATGCTGTTCTTCCAGGTACCGAACCAGAGAAATACAAGCTTGATATGATGTTGTCTTGCCGCCGTTATGATACTGTCGACAAGAGTAAAATTAAACTGCCCTTCTTTTGGTTCCAGCAGTTCCCAATAAACCGGTACCACCAACGTATTTAAATGCATCTTTACGATCTTCGGCCAGATTTGATCCATATAGTTTAGATCCGATGCACTTGAATTTCCGGTCTCACCTGCCAGCATTAAGAAAGGCTTGCCCTTAACGATCAATTGCGTTGTAGTTCCATGCTTTGCCAGGTGTGGAATACTATTGCTACCTGCCGGGATTTTCGTTTGAGCATGCAATAAAGACGTAATAAAGATTAACAGGGAAAAAATGATTGAGATAATATGTATTTCCGTACATCTCATCTTCTTCCTGTAGACACCACTTATTGGATCAGTGTAAAATGACATTAAAAATTCCTGATTTTTGATTGATTGTTATTCAGTACTTTATGTTAAACAAATTACCCGGCTGAGGGTATCATACTTATGCTGATTACAACAAGTATTAGAATGCACAGTTTTCATTAGAAATGCAATCGATTGCAAAGCGGTTATTTATAATTAAGATTAAGATATTCCCCGATTTGAGAAATTAATTTGAATAATGATTATTTCTTCTCATTAGTAATTATTTTAAAATCCCCGAACTTTTTTACCTGACTTCTTTCAATCCGTATTCTAAATTTTCCAGGTAAATACTAAATTATATAGATATTGAATTTTAGTGATTATAGTTAAGACCCATGAAAGCAGTAATAATATGCCTGGTTATCACCTTTTGTCTATCGACAAATGTGGTCAGGGCACAAGATCATACTCTGAAACATGACATTAAAAATCTTGTTGATTCAGCCCAAAAACGTACAAAACTCTGGCCATGGAAGCCTGCCGGTCCGGAAGTAGCTATTGTTGCGGCTCATGGAAAAGTTGCGGCACCACTCCTGGTAAAACTGCTTGTGGCACAACCTGATACAGATGCCAAAAATCTGGGTGTGCAGCAGGAAGTGGCTCTGGGTCTATGTGAGATTTATAATGTAACTAAAGAGGCGGGCCATATTTATATGAATAGGACTATAAGAAAAACAAATAACCGGATCAAAAAATTTTGGGGAGTAAAAGTCGGCGGCCAATGACTGAAACGCTCAGCCGGATAATTATGAATAAGATCAATCTTTTGAAATTACTCGTCATTTAAATGTAATCGTTGCATGACTTCATTACGATATGTTCTTCCAACCGGCAGAGTTTCATTCTCCAGGGTAATCTCATCGTAGCTGACGGTTTTTATCTTATTCATATTGATAATAAACGATCGGTGTATGCGCAGAAACGTATCAGAAGGCAGTTGTCGCTGCATATCACTCATCGTTTCCCTTGTAATGATT
>DATFMH010000172.1:0-44228 GCA_035267045.1 Balneolales bacterium | reverse complement strand
ATAGGTATCATCCACGAGTTGAGTCAGTATGAAATGAGCGACATCAGCACGGGATATTTTGTTTTCCATTTCCTCAGGCGGTTTACCAGTCCAGGTATGATATTTTCCGGTAAGCGGTCCATTGGTTAACTGTGCCGGACGTACAATAATCCAATCCAGCAGACTGTCTTTTATGAATTTTTCCTGTCGCTCTTTATCGGCGAAAATATTACGCAGGATAAAGGGTTTTATGATGAAATTATATTTCCAGCCTAATTGTCCCTTGCTATTTCCAACACCGAGGGATGTCACGCAAACAAAACGCCTGACATTATACTCTTCCATCGCCTTTAAAATATTTTTAGTACCGGACGATAAAATGGTATTTTTACCCATTAAATTGACACCCAATGCGGAAATGACAATATTCTGACCTTTTACGGCATTATTTACCGATTCATAATCGATAATATCTCCTTCTACGATTCGAAGGCTATTATCGCCTATCCCGTATTTTGAAGGATCACGTACGAATGCCGTGACAAGATGTCCCTGTTCTAAAGCCTGCCGAACGAGTTCCCGTCCGGTTCCACCTGTGGCACCGAATATCAGCAGTTTCATAAATCCCCCCTTGTAAAGTGTTAAGAGATATTATATTAACAATTTACCGTTTAATAGTATCCCTGACAATTAGATTATAGAAGGGACATGCTATTGCATGTCCCGGTAGATTTATTTACTAATTTTGTTTACCAACGGCCCTGTTTTGATATGGTGGATGTTTAGGCTGAACCGGAGGATGCTCTTTTAATTGCTGCATCTCAATCTGAATAGCTTTTTCAAGCTGTGGATCCTGCCCTTTGGCCATTAAAGTCGGATTATCGACAACTTTATAATCAGGATCAACTCCATGTCCTTCCGGGAACCATTTACCCTCAGTATTATACATACGGAACGATGGAACAGTAACAATACCTCCATCTATTAATCCGGGAACACCGGTATATCCAATGAGTCCGCCCCAGGTACGCATGCCAACTAAAGGCCCCAATTTCCGCTCCCGAAAGAAATATGGGAAGGCGTCGCCGCCTGATCCACTCCAACCGTTAATTAACATTACCTTGGGACCAAAATTAGCTATCTGCGGCGATTGCAAGTCTTTGCCGTTTCGGACAGCCCAGAAACCAAGTGCCGGACGATCCAGTAATTCGATAAATCGATCCGGAATTTGTCCACCGCTATTGAAGCGTTCGTCGATAATCAGTCCTTTTTTATCGAATTGAGCATTAAACTGACGAACCAGCTCGTTTTGTCCATCTATACCGGTGTTGGGTACATAGATATAACCAATCTGTTCATTAGTGGCCTTATCGACCATCTCACGGTTTTGTTCAATCCATGCCAGGTGCCGTAATCGGGAATCACTTTTTAATGTCTTAATCAACACCTGACGGGCTCCTTTTGTCGTAGGTTGATCATTCACGGTAAGAATAACCGTTTTACCGGCCAATCCCTGGAAAGCAGCCCACGGATCTTTTGCGGCATCTATTGGATTTCCATTTACTGCCAATATATAATCTCCCTCTTTAATATTTACACCGGGTTGATCCAGAGGAGATCGTACTTCGGCATCCCATGATGCCCCTTGTATGATATTGGCAATCTGGTAGAAACCGTGATCAATTTTCCAGTTTACACCCAGTACACCCACGCCACGGTGTTTGGCTTGTTGTTGATCTCCACCGAAATCATAGGTATGCGAGGAATTAAGCTCGGCATTCATTTCACCCAGTACGTAATTTACATCCCAACGTGTCACCGCATCATCAACCAATGGCTGGTATTTTTTACGAATGGCTTCCCAATTAACACCATGCATATTCGGATCGTAGAAATAGTCACGGTAAAAGCGCCAGTCATCATTAAAGATCTGTTTCCATTCGGCACGGGGATCGACGGTCATCTCCAGGTCCCCGGTATCGAGTTTTTTCTCCATTTTTTGTTTAGGTGCAATGTCCACGATAGCAAAAGAATGATCCATCCATGCCAGTATTTTCTTACCATTTGCCGACAGTTTATATCCACTTATCTTATCTAGGATCGTTTCTTCTTTTCGCTCTTTAAGATTAAAAAAGTTAAGGGAGCCGTGTGAATTATCTGATCCCGTTCTGGGTAAGCGTTGGAAAAGTACCTTTCCGGATACAGCCTCAAGGTTGCGATAATTGCCGGCTTTTATTGGCAGTATCACGGATCGGTTTTCAAATCCATCTAATTGTATTTCAACAGGTTTGGTTTCCTTAGCATCTTTCCTTTTTTCTTCTTTTTTACCGTTTTCTTTTTCGGTTTCCTCACTTTTAACTTCATCATTACGGGGTGCCAGTGGGGAATTAATATCCGGCGTCAAGGCAACGGCGGCTATGTTTGTCGAATTAGGATAAATCCAGGTTCCATCGATACTGCTGTAATTGGGTTTGAATGTCCGGTTCGTCAGGTAATAGAGATATTTACCGTCCGGATCAAAAACGGGATCACGGTCGTTGTAGAAACCGGAAGTTACCTGATGCTTACTACCGGTTTTGGTATCATATATGAAGATAGCATCATGCCTGTTATCCAATCCATGGTAATACGCCAACCAGCGGCTGTCGGGTGACCAACCAACTTTAAAGGCGTTAAGTGCACCCTGATACATCCACATTCCCTGGTCGACGGTCGTTAACTGCCCATTATCCATGTTATAGATCTGAATTTCCATCTTATTATCGATGAAAGCCAGTTTTTTACTGTCAGGTGACCAATACAGGTGATACCGGAATCCTGATTTAAAATGGGTTAACGGTTGCGGTTCAGCACTGCCATCCTCATTGCGAATGGTCAGTTGGTATTCACCGGAAGCATCACTCCAATAAGCAATATGTTTGCCATCGGGCGACCATGCCGGCGATCTTTCAGCGGCACCGGAAGACTGTGTCAGATCATGGATTACCCCATGTTCCGCCGGAACAGTGAAGATATCACCTCGTGCCTGGAATACAGCCCGTTTTCCATTTGGGGAGATATCCACATTTCTAATCAATTTGCTGACTTTCACATCATGGGGCAACAGTGTCGCGTTATCCGTTACTACATTAATAGCAATCACATGCGTTTTTTCTGTTTTAAGGTCCATGAGATAGAGTTGATCACCCGCTTCAAAAACTATGTCTGATGGGCCAATAGCCGGAAAATGGATATCAAATTGGTTGAAATGTGTAACTTGCCGCATCGTCTTAGAGTTCAGGTCATATGCCCAGATATTATATCGTTGATTAGGGCCACGGTCGGATATAAAATACAGCATATTCCCGTGCCACATAGGTTGTGAATCATTAGCAGGGCTGTCTGTGATATTTTCAGATTTATACGTTTTTAGATTGAACAGCCAGATATCGGGTGCCCATCCGCCTCTATACCCTTTCCAGTGACGGAAATCACGTGATTTTGGCATATAAGCCAGCATGGTTCCATCGGAAGAGATGCTGCCAAATTCTCCATATGGTACTGGTAATTTCTGGGCTAATCCTCCATTATTAGATACCTCGTATAACTGGTTAAAACGCATTCGGCCGCTTTTCATCATTGAAGCATAGAGAAGATGTTTTCCGTCGGGATACCATCCGAGCATTCGGTCGGGCATCGGATGATGGGTAATACGTACCGGTGATCCGCCCATCGTCGGAATCATATAAATATCCGTGTTCCCGTTATAATTTCCACTGAAAGCTATCTCTGAGCCGTCGGGTGAAAAGCGTGGAAACATTTCTTCACCTTTTGGAGAACTCAATCGATGAGCGATCCCGCCTTTTTTGGATACGACCCAAATATTACCGGCGTAAACAAAAGTTATTTGTGTTTGCGATACATCCGGAAAGCGTAGCATACGGGCATGAACTTGTGCTTTTACTTTCGCAGATATGAAGAATATCGATAATAGAATAGCCAGCGCTAAGTATTTACGCATAATGTCTCCCCTCATTAAACTGAATTGTATTTAAAAAAAATATCTATGACTTACTCACTATATTTTAATACGACATTAATTAGACGGAATCAACAGTTTTTTATAGTTTCACTGGTGGAATATATTCTACCTAATTATTTACAATAGAAAAAGTTACATTACGTAGACCTGGAACTCGTATAAAGATATTCACCAATGAGACAGATCGAAACAACCAAGAGTGGTGGAATTGACGTCTTGAAGATTAAAGATGTTAATGACCCGATATCACGTAACGGAGAAATATTAATTCATGTTAGAGCTGCCGGTTTGAACTTTGCTGATATACTGGCGCGTCAGGGACTTTATCAGGATTCACCCAAAATGCCCTGCGTCATGGGATATGAAGTATCCGGTGTGGTAGAATCAACCGGAGATGGTGTTTCCGACGATTGGATCGGAAAAGAAGTAGTGGCACTAACTCGTTTTGGCGGACAGTCGGAAAAGATCAGTGTTCCCGCTATGCAGGTTTTTGAAAAACCTTCCGGTCTTAGTTTCGAAGAAGCAGCTGCTATCCCGGTAATTTATTTAACGGCGTATGCATTATTGGTAGTAATGGGCGCTCTTAAAAAAGGTGAAACGATTCTAATTCACAATGCCGGTGGAGGAGTTGGCCTTGCGGCCCTGGATATTGCCATACATATTGGTGCAAGGACGATAGGAACGGCAAGTAGTCAAAAGCATGATTTCCTTAAAAAAAGAGGGTTAGATCACGCCATTGATTATCGTACAAAAGACTGGTCGCCAATTGTGGAGAAGCTCACGGGTGGTAAAGGTGTAGAACTGATTATTGATCCGCTTGGTGGAGATCACTGGAGAAAAAGCTATAAGGCTTTACGGGCGACAGGACGTTTAGGAATGTTCGGTGTTTCCACTGCCGGTGGTGAATCCGGGTTGAGCGGGAAGTTGCGGTTGTTGAAAACAGCCATCGGAATGCCTTTTTTCCATCCAATATCATTGCTGGATACCAACAGGTCCGTTTTTGGGATGAATCTCGGTCATTTATGGCATGAGGGAGAGAAAATCCGTGGATGGATGAAAGAACTGCTCAAGGGAGTGGAAGAAGGCTGGGTTCAGCCCTATGTGGATAAAACGTTTACATTTGACAATGTTGGTGACGCACATACCTATATCGAAGAACGCCGTAATATTGGTAAAGTGATACTTGTGCCTTAGATAGTGTAAGTGTTTGTAGGGCATTAAGGTTTTCTGTAAGAAGTAAGTTACCCGGTTTTCTAATCTATAACTTATTTGTATTGTATAGCTATCCCTGCTGATTCAATTAAATAAGTAATGGCTATTAGTATCATTATTATCAAATTACGGAAAATGCTCAATCCTACAGACATACCCGGATCAAAAGTTCCGAAACAACCACACGAAGCTACATGCGTGTTTTGGTAATACATCCATCCTAAAAGTATTGTAAAAACCAGGATCATTGCACCTAATAGGGGTAAAACTACAAATAATTTGATTCGGAATAAGAGTAAAAGGGCCAACAGTATTTCGACAACAGAGATGATAATGATGATTGTTTCAAGAGTAAAATAGGTTATGGGAGAGTGTATGAATCCATAAAGAAAAAGGACAGCGGGTTGGGGATTTATGATTTTACCTATACCCGATATGATGAAAACAGCCGCCAATAAAAATCTGAGAAAATAGCTTACATAGTTTTTATACATGCCATAAATGAGTCTAATATGTTATGATAATAATAATATAGCTACTCCCGGTTGCTTCAAATAAACCCATTTGGGTCCATTTTGATGAACAACTATTTTCTGCTTTTTAATCGCTTAATCCAGATGTTTATTCGAAGTACAATTATGATTGTTAGGCCTGTAAGAGCAAGTTCTAAAGCTGTGGCACTTTTATTTTCCCAAACATAAAGAACAGCTGTAATGAATATAAGTAAGAATATAACATCCTGAATAATCATTCTATATCGTTTTTTCATCATTCGAAAGATTATTTATTGTTAGACAATTATTTACTCAATATTTGCAACCCGTTTATATAAAAAAGATCAGTATCCCCGACCACTTATTAGCTCGTTAATTTTGCACCCTTAAACGTTATGTTTGTCGATGAGCTTCGTTTCCCCTTTTCTATAACCATGATAATTTTTGTGTTTGTCCATTATCATGTTCCGAGACCAGCTCAACAAATAGCTCTTCAAGTGATGAATAGGAATTGGATTCCACCATCTCACGAATATCATCCATTTTAGCCTGATAAATAAGCTTACCATTATTGATGATAGCCACTTCATCGCAAAACCTCTCAATGGTGTCGAGTTGATGAGAACTTATCACGACGGTGATGCCATTTTCTGTCATAAGGCGAATATTGTCTTTGATCTGACGTGCGGATAGTGGATCGATACCTTCAAGGGGCTCATCCAGTATTAATAGTTGGGGCTGATGAATTAATGCGGCGGCCAGTGATACTTTCTTCTTCATCCCCGTAGAACAATTTTCAATCCAGCTGGACGCTTTTTCCTCTAACCGGAAAAAACTAAGTAATTCTTCCGTTCTGTTATTGATTTCATGTGGTTTCAATTCATACATAGCCCCACAAAAATGCAGATACTCCCGGACTGTTAGTTTCTCAATGTAATGGGGTTCTTCGAGAACGAACCCCACTTTTCTCTTATACTCATAATCGCCCTTATGTATGTGCTGACCAAGAATTGTTATTTTACCTTCTGTTTTATTTAATAATCCGGCCAGAATATTCATGATGGTCGATTTCCCTGCTCCATTGGGACCCACTAAACCCAAAACGGATGATTCGGGAACTTCTATGGATAAATTATCGACAGCCCGGATTTTTCTCTTATAAACTTTAGACAGATTTTTTAATTCAAGGGCATTCATAGCTAATTGATTTTAGAAAAATAAGTTAGAAATTTATTTTCGATGAATTGTAATTCATAATAGTACCATATGACCAATGAGATAGCGAAAAATGATATGCAAAGGATCAAACTATGCAGCCATAGTTTGAATATGATATATGGAAAAGGCATTAACGTGACGATCAGAAATAACATGGCTATTGTATCCTGGGATCCACTGGTTGATTGCAATGCTTTGGATGATACGCTCAACCAATTACCGAAAAGCATGCATATCGGAAACGACATAATTAAAAAAAGGAAGGCGTTTATATAATCCTTTAAGCCGGCAGGATAACACCATGCACAAACAATGAGTAATGGGATTGGAAATAATATCGCTATTAATATTGATATCAGATTCTTGGCGATTATAACATATCGTAACGACCACGGGGACAATCTGTAATAATGTCTTTCGTTTTTTTTACCACAGAACAAATCCCCAAAAAGTGCTCCCGAAAAATATACCCCGGATGCTACGCATAATAATGGAATATTAAAGAAAAATTTCAGACTGGTCTGGTTCATTTTAGGTAAAAGCATAATTAATATCATGGCAATACCTAAATAACTCATAATACCACCCTTCAGCAGTCCGGTATAACGCATCATAATTCTGAATTGTGATTTGATGTGGTATCTTAGCAACATACTGTTCCTAATATCTGAATCTTAAAATGAGGATTAGAAGCAGTGGTAAAAACATACCGCAAATTAGCAGTAGTCCATTAATCCAGACCATATGCAGATCAATAATAGTAAGCCCATACAATGCGTTCCCTGTATAACTTGTAACAGGGAACTTTGTAATGATATAATCTCCAAAAATATTCACACAGAACAGGACCATTATAAAGAAAAAGTTTATGATCTGTAATTTATTCCGGTGCTTGTCTAATTGAGGGCCCATAGAAAAGTACAGCAAGATGGTCCATGATAGCAGAGTGGCATATAAGATAATCCAGAGAAGCACACTTATAAAAGCACTCAGGTATAAAGAATGTGTTAAGAAATAAATTACGAATAATATAATTGCTGACACATAAATGATTGATTTATAATCTGTCAGATATAATGCAAAGTGGATTTGAAATTTTTCCCATTTGCTGATGGGTAATAAAGCTAAATGTTTAGGTTCGATTGTTAAATGATTATAGAACCTCAATATTATGGCTGAGATGTCAAATAACACAACCATAAATACGATAAAGTTGATAGAGAATTGAAATTCTGCGTTGTTATGTTGGGTAATAAAAAGGAAATAGAGTGTAAAAGTGGTAATAAATAAAATCAAGAAGCCCGTGCAAAGTGCATAATACCATGCACCATTATTCATACGCTGTGTTAGTTTGTGATTGATACTATATAGGACTGAAAAAGTATGGGACATAAAGAATTAGATTAAGGTCATTCCCCCCTTATAAATTTTTGCACCTTATCTAATATACGATTTATTCTGATGGAGTCAAGTACTAATTTCTAATATAAAATGAGATTAGATATTCCATAGATAGCCTCTAATGAAAGAACCTGGTTACTATTAATAATAACGTTGCACTCATTTGTGCCTTCTTAGTTTATATCCCCAGAAAAAGGCAAGCAAACTAATGAGAGGAATAAAAGATATAAGCAGTAAGTCTCTATTATAGTTGAGAAAATAAACAAACTGAATAGCGGTAAGTAATAAAGCAAGAAAACTCCAGAAAATTGTGCCGGAGTTACCAGATATAAATTTTTTCATAGAAATTTTATGTTTGGCCATATAAGTATGTGGAAAAGTTATCCCCACGAATCAATGCGATTTCCGATAAAAGAAACAATCCTTATTTAAAATAAGATATAATTTGACATCTTCAAGAAAAATACACTTATTAAATTAACGTTTGGTATTAATGCTTGATTTTAGATGTTTTCAGGGGATTATACAATGATAATGGCAGAAAAGCGCAAAGTAATAAACGATAATAATATAAGTATAAATGGCTGGTTTGTGTTCATTGTTATATGTTTCATTTATGCTATTCTTGGCCTGATAACTCATAAATATATATTAACGGATAACCTTTATTATCACAGCCTGTCCGAGCGCCTGAGTTATAATCAGATACATTCCATTTTACATTTGCAACATAAATTTGAATGGCTTGGGTATGCGATTATACCACTCGTGATTCTCTTAAAAGAAGGATATGCCGCTTTGGCCATTACAACAGGATTTATTCTATTCGGTGTTTATACGAATTATAGAACGGTATTTAAAGCTGCCTTAGTTGGAGAGTTCGTATTTCTATTCGAAGGGATCTATAAATTAATAGGGTTATTGTGGTTTGTGAATGTAAAAACAACGACGGATATCGCTGAATTTTCTCCTCTTTCAATATTGGAAATTTTCAATGATCATAAAATAGTCCCGTGGTTAATCTATCCGCTGCACACATTAAACCTGTTCGAATTATTTTATTGCCTAATTGTAGCCTGGATTTTGTCGATCAAATTAAAAGAAAAGTATACGGATACTCTGGCGAATGTAATTATTTCATATGGCGCCGGAATGATATTGTTGATAGTGACCATAATGTTTCTTTCTCTTCAATTAAGCTCATGACATATAATTGGTTATGAATATAAAAAGAAAAATTGCCTTTGGAATTCTGGGTGTTTCTATTGTAATACTCGGTTATATGGGGATGAAAATTAGTCTTAATATCAGAAATAAAAGAAAGATAGCCGAGCGAATAAAACAGTTGCCTGACATGACTGTTTATTCGTTGTATAAATCCCAGGCTATTAAACTCAATGAGTTTATATCTGATAAACCACTTATCCTGGTCTATTTTAATACGGACTGTCATTTTTGTCAGGGAGAAATAAAAAATCTCGAAAATAATATTGCGATGCTTAAGGATTATAACCTGGTCTTTATTTCCCGTCAGGCCTCTGGAAAAATAAAGCAATTTTATAACACCTATCATTTCTCATCGTACCATAACTGGCGGGTTGTGCAGGATAGTTTAGATAACTTTAAGAAGATATATGGTACAAAAGTATATCCAAATACTTATATCTATAGTAATGAAGGGCGTTTGTTAAAGCATTTCAAAGGGGAAACGGATGCGAAGGCCATAGTCCATGTTTTTAATAAAAACAGCTAACGCATATCATTAAATGCCCGGGTGGTTTTCGATCATGCTAATTAGTAAATCACATGATAGAACATATTAAAGAAGAGCGCCAAATAATGAAAAAAATCAAAAAGATTTTTATTCGGCAGAGAGATCAGTCTGATTGCGGTGTAGCCTGTCTATCGATGGTTATTCGTTATTTCGGAGGCGAAGTACGGATGGAAAGATTGCGGGAATTGAGCGGTACAAATAAACAGGGAACAACATTACTTGGACTGTATCAGTCAGCAGAAAAAACCGGATTGGTGGCTGGCGCTTTTGAAGCTGATATTCCTCATCTGAAAAAATTGGATAAACCTTCTATACTCCATGTTACTAAAAATAACCATTTACAGCACTATATGGTTTGTTATGGTTATCAAAACGGCAGCTTTCTTATCGCTGACCCGGCCGATTCTGTAAAAAAAATGACCCAGGATGAACTAGAATCGATTTGGAAGTCCAGGGCTCTATTGGTTCTTGAACCTGATAAAACATTTCAAAACAGGAAAAAGGTTTTGAGGGAAAAGATCCAATGGTTTAAGGATATCATCGAGCAGGATCTGAATATTCTCGGTTTGGCATTAGCAATCGGTATCATTATATCCATACTAAATTTGTCGACCGCCATTTTCTCGCAAAAATTGATTGATGATATTCTGCCTCATGGAAATATGTTGAAATTGATAGTAGGATTGTTCCTTTTGGCTTTTCTCCTGATCGTCAAAAATGGCCTTGTGTATATCCGCAGTCTTTTCCTTATAGGTCAAAGCCGTGATTTCAATAACCGAATTATTCAATTTTTTTACAGCAAAATACTACGCTTGCCCCAATTATTTTTTGACAGCAGAAAAACCGGTGATCTGATCGCAAGAATGTATGATATCTCAAAATTGCAGCAAACCGTAACTTATCTCATCGGTCAGGTAATGATCCATGTCTTAATAGCTATTACATCTGTCATTTTCATAATGTACTACTCGGTATCCGCCGGACTGATGGCTTTAACATGTATACCCTTTTATTTAATTCTGATTTTTTATTATCAGGAACCATTACTCGAAGGAGAACGGGCGGTGATGCAGGCACACGCATTAAATGAGAGTAATTATATAGACACTATTCAGGGCTTACCGACAATAAAAGTTGGCAACAGGGAGACTTTCTTTGGTAAGATAACCGCTTCAATTTATAGTTATTTTCAGGATAAAATTTATGGGTTAGGAAGAGTTGGAGTCGGTTTTAATTTCTTCGCTGATATAATAGGAATTGTATTATTATTGGTTGTTTTAGGGTGGACTTCCTACCTGGTTATTCTAAAAACGATGCTGGTTGGTGTATTGGTTGCCATTTTACAAATGACTAATAACCTTATTCCGTCAATCAGGCAATTAGTTTTAACCAATATACGGTTACAGGAAGCAAGAGTGGCATTTGAAAGGATGTACGAATTTACATCTCTCAAATCAGAATATGATGTGATTCATCATAAATCGACAATCAATCATTTTAATAAAGTAGAAGTAACGAATCTTTCTTTTCGATTCCCGGGTCGGAAACCACTTTTAACAGATATCTCTTTCTCTGTAGAGAAAGGCGAATTAATTGCTCTGCTTGGAGAGAGTGGATCCGGAAAGTCAACAACACTAAAAATTATCCAACGTTTATACCTGCCTGAAAAGGGGAATATCACCGTTAACACAGGTCAAAGATGGAATTCCATTTCAACTCCTTCCTGGAGAAATATCATATCGGTGGTTCCCCAGCAAGTGAAAATATTCAACGGCTCGTTATTGGATAATATATGTTTGGGTGATACAGAAAAACAGATCCCGGAAATTATTTCATTTTGCAGAGAATATGGGCTTGAACGATATTTTTTGAAATTTCCCCAGGGATATAATACGCAATTGGGAGAGGATGGAATCCATATTTCGGGTGGTCAACGCCAGTTGGTGACACTGGCCCGTGCTTTGTATCAGCGTCCGCAATTACTTTTGCTGGATGAAGTAACTTCAGCTATGGATCGTAAACTCGAAAATGACGTTTTTGAACTACTGACACAGTTGAAAAAGGATATGGGAATCATACTTGTGACTCATCGTGTGCAAAGTTCAAAATTTGCAGACAGGATTTATATTATTGAAAACGGTGTAACAAGCATAGAGGGTTCACCCATCGAATTGAGTAAAAGTGAAAATCTGTTCTCTAAATCGCTTCAGGATGCCATACTAAACTGAATGGCAGGAATCGCATTTATTTCTATTACCCTGAGTTCGATATAAGTATTCAATTAAAATTTCAGACGGTAGATCATTGACGGTGGATGTTTTGAGACGATGAGCGGATTCATATTATTAATTAATCATATCATTTGATCCGCTTCGGGCAGAATACCGTGCAATGGCCGCCATCCCAATATGCTTCTGGCTTTATCATTGCTGCAACGGTGTGAAGGAGGACATGTTTCTTCTCCTGACTTGATAAGAGGATTAATCCCAAGATGTTTTGTTAATTGCTCGAGATAATCTTTCTGTTGAACGGGTTCATCACAAATATTAAAGATCATTCCTGATGATGCTTTATAAAGGGCGCGGACAAATGCATCGGCCATATCCGCAACATGAATATAGGAAACAAAATGGCTTCCATCACAAGGAACGGCTGCCTGACCATTTCTCAACCGTTTAATCAGGCGGTCCTGAAAGGTATCTTTACCCACAAAAACACCGCCACGGAATATAGTCCATTTTAGTTGATCAGCCGGGATTTCCCGAACCATGGATTCCATGGTTATCACAGGTTTACAAACCTGTTCCCTGTTACCGGATTCATCAAGCGGTTGTTCTTCGGTGATCCAATTATCTTCATGATCAGGGTAAGCCATTACAATACTTTGCTGCAAGTAATTTGAAACACCTGCTTTTAAAGAAGCGGCTAATAATCTTTTAGTCCCTTCTGTGCGCAACCGGGAATTAGTCTCCCATGCCTCTGGAGTCGAGAAATCATCTGGTATCGCTGTTGCTATATGAATGACAGCGTCATATCCTTCCAAAATACCCGGCAATTGTTCATCCATGGAGGAATCCAGTAAATCACAGGATACGATTTCTATATCCTCAGGTAATAACAGCTCGGCTTTTTGAATGGAGCGAGCCAATGCCAGGACCTTGTGTCCTTGTTTTATCAATTGAGGAATTAAATTACGGCCCAAAACACCGGTCGGGCCGACAACAGCGACTTTCATAATACTCTCCTTTTAAATACCGGGTGTATTCATTAAAACAACTCTCCAACCGTCCGGATCTTCAAATGTGATACCTTTTTCCTGCCAGTACGGATTTTCCGGAGTGACAGGATGATAACCCAATTTCTGCATATGATCGACCAGCTTATCGCGGTTATTGGCATCCGGTATATAAAATACTAGTAAATTATCTTTAGTTGGAGCCGGACACGGACTGCCCTCTAAATGTTCTGTAAATTCAAGATGGCAGGAAGTATCCGGTAATTGCAACATAACCCCGGAATACCCTTCGTGATCGCTGAAAGTTCCGATTTTCTCAAGTCCTATTCCTTCCTGATAAAAGCGTAATATATCCGTCATTTTATCCGTGGGACGAGCTATACGAATTTGAGTTACTTTATTGTTTTTCAATTTCATAAATCCTTGTTTCCCTTGTTCGGATCGAATATAGCTATTTTCTATTAAATGTTATCAGATCCTGCAGGTAGGTGGGGACATTTCTATACGAATATTACGTTTTATAGAAAATGCCACGGATTTTCGCGGGTGAAACATTTGAACGGATCAGTCACTTCCTGCTTTGAATATCTATTTTTATCATGTTATTCGCTTACTGCCCAAGGGAAACATAACCCATGAACAGCTTCATTCTGAACTGGATTCAGGAATCAACAAGTTGAAATCAAAGGGATGAACCGATAAATCCGGGCATTTACCTAACATCGCCGCTTCGTTATACCCGGTGTTTAGAAATGTCCATTGTCAAATTCAGGCCAATAATTACCAACAACGGGTCGACGAATACCTGGTCGGAGCCGGGTATAGAGTCAAGGTAGTAGTTGATAAATGGTTACTCTGAAAAAGGAAATAATATATTGAAATGGCCTTATACATGAAAAGCTGCCCCGAACAGCATTTCCGGCAATTTTTTGTATGAGAAAATTCGAACTGCTCATGTTGACTATGTTCAAATATATTAAAAATGCTTGCTTCTCATTAAACCTGGATTTATATTAATCGTAAATTTACGATATACGAATATTAAAACTATGGCACTTAATAAATCAGACTTATTCGAAGATAATGACATCAAGCTGGCGGAGCGCATGAAAGCGCTGGGACATCCTGCACGTGTTGCAATAATAAAACTACTGGCACAGCAAAAGGCATGTATCTGCGGCGATATCACAAATGCGCTGCCTTTGGCGCAGGCTACGGTATCCCAGCATCTCAAAGCTTTGAAAAATGCCGGGTTGATAAAGGGAGAAATAGAAGGTGTTAGAACCTGCTATTGCCTCAATGAAGCGGCCGTCGGCGAACTAATACATGATTTTAACGGACTATCTGATTTATTAGAGTCTAATAAAATACCAAATAAATGTTGTTAAGGAATGCACAATGAGCAATCAAAATGAAAAAGTTCTAAAAGAGATAGTTAAACAAAAGTATGATGAAATAGCACGGCAGGAGAAGGAAGACTGCGGCTGTGCATGCGGTTGCGGGCCGGTGGCATCCTATACGATTTTCAGTGAAGATTATTCCGGTCTTGAAGGATATAATCCTGACGCCGATCTGAATCTTGGTTGTGGAATGCCGACCGAATTGGCCGATATAAAAAAAGGTGATACCGTGGTGGATCTCGGATCCGGGGCTGGTAACGATGTGTTCGTAGCCCGGACTATTGTAGGAGAAGAGGGCCGTGTAATCGGCATCGATATGACCGAATTGATGATTGAAAAAGCCCGTAATAATGCCCGGAAATTGGGTTTTGGCAACGTTGAATTCAGGCTTGGGGATATCGACGAGATGCCGCTGGAGGATGATATAATTGATGTTGCAGTCAGTAATTGTGTGCTCAACTTATTGCCCTGTAAAAGACAAGGATTCAGCGAGATGTACCGTGTTCTGAAACCGGGTGGACACTTTTGTGTTTCGGATATCGTGACAAAAGGTTCGTTACCGGAAAATATCAGAGAAGCTGCCGAGATGTATGCAGGGTGTGTCTCCGGTGCCATTGAGCAGGATAAGTATGTGAATTTACTCTCGGAAGTGGGATTCTCAGATGTTAAGATTGCAAAAAGTCGAGTGATCGAATTACCTGACGAGTTGTTGAAGGAGTATTTGGCAGATGATGAAATTGAATCATATCGTGCTTCCGGAAGCGCCCTTTTGAGTGTAACGGTCACCGGTAATAAACCCGTGGAATAATATTTCCATAAGAACAAAAAATAAATCCGATTTATATTTTTATGAAATCCAGAATTCGAATATTAGTGCTTTGCACCGGGAATAGCTGCCGGAGTCAGATGGCGGAAGGCTGGCTTCGGCATTATGGTGGAGCGTTCATTG
The DNA here is from genome assembly GCA_035267045.1 of Balneolales bacterium. Classification (GTDB taxonomy): domain Bacteria; phylum Bacteroidota; class Rhodothermia; order Balneolales; family DATFMH01; genus DATFMH01. The sequence goes on along the minus strand of DATFMH010000172.1, from coordinate 28,545 downwards.
ATGTTAATAGTGCCGGAGTAGAGGTTCATGGAGTCAATCCACTTGCTATAAAAGTGATGGGTGAAGCAGGAATCGATATATCAGGCCATACATCAGATAATGTTGATCAATATCTTGATCAATCGTTCGATTATGTGATCACCGTATGTGATAATGCACGTGAGCGATGTCCCTATTTCCCCACTAAAGCTTTAAAAATTCATCGTAATTTTCAGGATCCGGCCAAAGTTAAAGGATCTGAAGAGGATCAATTGAATGCATTTCGTTCAATACGTGATGAGATCCGTGATTTTTGTCACGATTTCATAGAAAAAGAATTAGATATCCCCATTAGACCCTAAAATTATTCACCATTATTATCTAACGCCTTTATAAAATCAAAAATGGACAGAACAGCAAAAACCAAAGCCATCGGCTTTTTTGAAAAATATTTAACCGCCTGGGTTCTCTTATGTATCATATCCGGAGTTATTATTGGAAAAATTTTCGGTGACGGTATACAAAATTTAAGTAATCTGACATTATTCCACGTAAACTTACCGGTTGCCGTTTTAATTTGGCTTATGATTTATCCGATGATGCTTCAAATCGATTTCGGATCTATTAAGAATGTCGGACGTACACCAAAAGGACTGGTACTAACACTCGTTGTCAATTGGCTGATCAAACCGTTTACTATGGCTTTTTTTGCATGGATCTTCTTCCACTATATTTTTGCCGCATGGATAACACCCACCATGGCTCAACAATATTTGGCCGGCGCCATCTTGCTGGGTGCCGCACCTTGTACAGCAATGGTTTTTGTATGGTCGTACTTGTCGGATGGAGATGCGGCTTATACCTTGGTTCAGGTCTCTGTTAATGATCTTGTCATATTGATCGCATTTATCCCCATAGTAGGTTTTTTACTTGGCATCACCGATATCGCTATTCCATACAGTACATTGATTACTTCGGTGGTCATATTTGTTGTGATTCCCTTGCTGGCCGGATTCCTTTCACACACACTGCTCATTCGTATGAAAGGAAAAGAGTGGTTCACACAAAAATTTGTTCCGAAGTTTAAACCTGTATCTATTACAGCGCTTCTTGTTACACTTGTTCTTTTATTTGCATACCAGGGAGAAGAAATTGTACAGCAACCACTTAATATTCTTCTCATAGCTATTCCTTTGGCCATTCAAACCTACACCATATTCGGCCTCTCATGGTATATCGGAAGAAAAATACGGTTGCCCTATACCATTTGTGCACCAGCCTCTATGATCGGGGCCAGTAATTTCTTTGAATTGTCTGTAGCCGTAGCTATTTCCCTCTTCGGACTCAATTCCGGTGCCGCACTCGCTACGGTTGTCGGAGTACTTATCGAAGTGCCCGTAATGTTGTCACTTGTCCGTCTCGCCAATAAATGGCGCTATGCGTAATCAGTGACCCGATTAGGGTAAAAATATACTGTTTGTCCGTCTGACGGGTAGAACCGTCTGACGGATATCAGGTCTAATGGCCTTGTCCTGATAATGTTTCTAAAACATACCTTTACTCAACTAAAAACACACTAACATCGCTCAGTTTAGTTTATTTAGAATACAACTGGGTTTTTAATATTGGATTCACTTTAATTTCTTTAGCCCCTTCTTCGGTAATTTGTAAAGGAATCTTATATCGTATACCTTGATACAGGCATAATGATTCTTTCTGATTTTCACAGAAGTAAGCGTAAGTATCAACAAATAACGTGTCACTTTTAATGTTTGTCAGATCCACTTTAATATTCTGTGGAAACTCAGGTTTATCAATTGAAAACTCTTTATTTCCCTGGAAGATGGCATGTTCGCCGGCAGTTTGCAGGGTGAAATGATTGGCGGCATCCGTGTTGAAATGATATCCTTTCGGAAGTTGGATATTAAGGGAAATAGTATTCTTTCCCTGATGCACTTTCTGCGTTTCTAACATTACGATCTTACCGGGAGCCTGATTTTCTTTCTCATTCTTCATTTCAAGTTTTTTGAGATTGGTAAGCGTAACCGTTTCAACCTCATTCGTTTTCAGGTTATCTTTACGAATAAGGTGATTATTAGTATCGGCGATATACAGCCAGTTGCCGATTACAGAAAGGCCACCGGGTTCATCGAATTGGGCATCTTTACCGGTACCGTCTTTATAACCCTCTTTACCACTTCCCAAAATCGTTTTGGTCTGACGAGAATCAGGATCAATCATTTTGATCTTATTATTGTAAGTGTCCGCTACAATCAATTTTCCATTCCACCAGGCGATACCAAGATCATGCTGTAAACGGACATTATCACCGGTGCCGTCTTTATCACCAAACACAAAAAGTCCCTTACCGACGATCGTCGTGACCTTATTATCCGGGCCGAGTCCAATTTTCTGAACAGCACTGGCTTCCGGTTCTGCTACGTAGAGATATTTCCCATCCGTCGTTATGCCGCTTGGTTGTGCCATTGGAACATTTCTGCGGGTTCCTTCTGATAGGCCTTCGGCACCGGATCCGGCAAATGGTTCAGCATAAGCCGTCTCTGGATTGATTTTCCAAACCTGATGGGATCCGGCCATGGCGACATACAAATCATGATTTACATGTGTAATACCCCAGGGTGAATTCAACGCCTCTTTTTGTCCGGTACCCGGCTTGTTGAATTGTGTTGCCTGCTTTCCGGTACCGACCAAAGTTTTCACAGTTTTGGATTTCAGGTCTATTTCACGAATGGCATGATTTTCAGTATCCGCCACATATAACGTATCCCCTATCAAAGTCATACCCTGTGGCTGGTTGAACATGGCATTTTCAAATGATCCGTCTTTCAAACCGGCTTTACCGCTGCCTATCACTTCCTCCACTTTTCCGTCCAGGTTAGTCACAATTATACGGTGATGATCGGTATCGGCGATAAAAAGTCGTTTACCCTGACTATCGGCTAATACCTTACCGGGAAAATATAGGACAGATTGTGCACTCTTTTCTGATTCAGGTACGAGGTTGAGTGGCTTACGATTCAGCTTTCCTTCTTTACCAAATACCTGAACCATATGGCTGATATACTTGTGCATCATATCATAGATACCTTCGCCGGAGGTTTCGCCAACAATTTTACCGTTCGGATCAATTAAAACGAAACTGGGCCATGCACGGATAGTATAACTCTTCCATATTTTAAAATCTTTATCATTGACCACCGGATGATCAAGGCCGAAGCGCAGTATGGCCTGACGTATATTTTGTGTCTCGCCCGAACGCTTGAATTTGGCTGAGTGTACACCAATAACTACTAATGTGTTCGGAAATTCTTTTTCGAGTCTTTTCAGATCCGGAAATACGTGATAACAGTTAATACAGCCATATGTCCAGAAATCGAGCAGTACAATTTTCCCCCGTAATTCTTTCAATGACAGGGGCCTGTTGGTATTAAGCCATTGCATTCCCTTTGGAAACTCAGGAGCGTTTACCGTTCCGACATATCTGCTTGTATCGCTCATTACCTTATTTTGTGCAAGTTTAGTGGCCGGTTTACTCTCGCAAGCTGAAAATAAAAAGGACAATGCTAATATCATTGCAGGAAGTAACCGCATATGGAACCGTTTCATAATAAAATGGTGTGATGTTATTGGATGTACCTGTGATAATAATATAAAGTGCTACAATGGAGTAATTATCACAAAAGTATAACATTTGAGTAAGCAGTAAGTAAAAGTTCTGGCAGCTTTAGGCTACGTTTAAGTATAAACACATTATCTCGAATAAGACATTAATGGACAGAGGGTTCACTCTTACATTACGAGATAATTGATCACTGATCACATGTTAACTGTTTATAGGTAACTGATCACTGATAACTTCTTTCACTTGTTTTACGATACCATCGGTGTCAATCCCGCACTCGGCGTGTAGTTCCTGTTGAGTTCCCTGTTCAACGATCCGGTCAGGGACACCCATGATAGTCATAGGAATAGGGTTTTTCATGCTGACCACATATTCGGCTACAGCGCTTCCGAAGCCGCCTTTAACAGTGCCATCCTCGATCGTGATAATGTGATGATATCCGGCAGCTATTTCATCAATCAGTTCGGTATCCAGAGGTTTGACGAATCGCATATTGTAATGCCCGATTTTAATATCTTTCTCTTCAGCTAACCGATCGGCTGCTTTTGATGCGTAATTACCAATAGTGCCATACGAGAGAATAGCTATGCCTTCACCTTCACGCAGACATTGACCTTTACCGATTTCCATCTCTTCGTAATCACCATTCCAGGCTAATCCCTGTCCTTTTCCACGAGGATATCGAACGGCAAATGGTCCGTTATTATACTTTGAGGCGGTATATAACAGGTTTCTCAGTTCATTTTCATTCATTGGTGCCGAAACAACCATATTGGGCAGGCAACGAAGGTAAGCAATATCATACAAACCATGATGGGTAGCACCATCAGCACCAACAAGTCCACCGCGATCAAGACAGAAAACAACCGGCAGGCTTTGAATAGCAACATCATGAACGACCTGATCGTAGGCACGTTGTAAGAAAGTGGAATAAATGGCCACAAATGGTTTAATTCCTTGTGTTGAAAGTCCTGCCGCATACGTAACGCCGTGTTGTTCGGCAATACCGACATCGAAAGCACGATCGGGCATCTGCTCCATCATGTCCAATAGCCCGGTACCGCTGGGCATTGCCGCAGTTATACCTACAATCTTATCATTCTGTTTGGCGAGATCGATGATGGTATCCCCAAAAACTTTTTGATATTTGGGAATCTCATGACTTTTCTTTGCAACAAGAGACTTACCGGTAATTTTGTCGAACGGACTACCCTGGGCGTGCCATTTAGCCTGGTCGCGTTCAGCAGGAGCAAAACCTTTTCCTTTAATGGTAACGGCATGCAAGAGTTTTGGTCCGGAAATGGACTGTAAGTCATTAAGGGTTTTGACAAGGTTTTTCACATTGTGTCCGTCAACAGGACCATAGTATTTAAAACCGAGAGCGCGGAATAAGGATCCGGGCGTTAAAGCTGTGGTTACGGCTTTTTCCAGTTTCGAAGCCGCTTTACGCATTTTTTCGCCGGCCGACTTAAAATTACCGAGCAGGTCGTAGAGCTCATCTCTAATTTTGTTGAAAGTCTGACTTGTGGTAATGTCTGTAAGATATTCATTCAGAGCTCCTACATTTGGATCAATAGACATGTTATTGTCATTCAGGATGACAACCATATCACTTTTCATGGCACCGGCGTTATTCAATCCTTCGAATGCAAGACCGGCGGTCATAGCACCATCGCCGATCAGGGAGATGACACGTTTATCCAATTTTTGAAGATCACGGGCAATAGCCATACCCAAAGCTGCCGATATCGAGGTACTCGAATGTCCGACACCAAACGTATCGAATTCGCTTTCATTCCGGTTGGGAAAGCCTGAGATACCTTTATATTTGCGATTGGAATCGAAAATATCCCGGCGTCCCGTTAAAATCTTATGGCCGTATGCCTGGTGTCCCACATCCCATACCAGTAAATCATCGGGAGTATTATATACATAATGCATTGCAACGGTGAGTTCAACGACACCCAAACTTGCCCCGAAATGTCCACCATAGACTGATACATTATCGATGATATAATCTCTGATTTCCTGGCAGACGTCCGCTAATTGGTTGACATCCAGCTTCTTCAAGTCGGCTGGGGAATTGATTGACTGTAACAGGGGGCCTGCGACCGGTTTGGATAATTCCATGGTATTACTCAGTTTCGTTGCTATTTACGTTCTCTATGCGAAGCTCCGCTTTCTCAAGTATTTCCGAACAGTATTTAGATAATTTTGTTCCTTCCTCAAAAAGTTCGATTGACTTTTCCAGTGTAACGGATTCGTCTTCCAGCTTTTCAACTACCTCTTCAAGGCGCTTTAAAGCTTCTTCAAATTTTAACTCTTTTTCTTTGGCCATTTAGGTGATGTTAAAAGCTAAACATTCTTAATAACTCATTAAGAGCAAGAAAAGTTTATTTTAAATAAAAATTAATTTTCTTCTGCCGTATTCTCTTTGGCAGATGCGCTCTCAAAATACTCAAAGAAAGTGTCCAATTCACTACCTCCGAGAAATGATATTTTATGTGTCTTACGATATTGTTCATAAAATGTTGATAACAAGGCTACCGTCGGTACAGCTATAATCAATCCGAGGAATCCAAACATGAACCCGAATATCATAAGGGATATCATCACGAGGAGTGGATGCAGCCCAACATGTTTACCCACCACTCTCGGGACGATCCATCCCGTTTCCAGGATCTGTTCTATGGCAAATACCAGATATATACCCGGTAAAAATTGATACCACGGTGTTCCGGTAGTAGCGCCTACTATGGTACAAACCGTTATACTAAGCCACAAGCCAAATGTTGGGATAAAGTTCGTTAATCCTGCGAAAATTCCCAAAATAACAGCATACGGAACTTTAAATATAGTAAAACCAATGCTCAAATTAATGGCGCTTATAACAACTACAATGAATTGACCGCGGATATAAGATCCGACGATACGGCTTATTTCATGAGTATAATCATCATCGATACCTTCGGGTACGATAAAGGAACGTACGAATCGACCGATCTTATCATAATCCCTGATCATGAAAAACAGCAGAAATGGCAAGAGAATAATGAAAAACAGGATCGTCACAACACTACCGACCCCATCCAGTAATCCTGTTGAAAAGTTGGTGATATTGTCAGAAATACTAATCATGAAACTATGGATGCGGCCGGCTATTTGCTGTTGTAATGCTGCGCTTCCCAATCCCAGTTTATTCATAAATGCAAAGAAACCGGATTGTGACAGCAAATGATTTGTATCATTTGTGGCTTCAACAAATAATCTGCCCATTTTAACAAATTGATTGGCAATAACAGGTAACCCAAAAAACATTCCTAACCCTATGAGGGAAAGAGCTACGATCGTAAAAAAGGTAGCGATGAACCATCGTGGTATACCACGGTGTTCCAGGCGCATAACAAGGGGATTAATCAGAAACGCCAGTATATAGGCTACGACAAACGGGATTAAAAGATGGCCGGAATCATACATCAGCCATAGCCCGGCCGTGAAAACCGTTGCATACATCAGGGCACGAGCCACCGGTTGGCGGCGAATCGGGTACAATATGATACCAATGATCAGTGCATCACCAAGCGGGTTGATGAGATTTTGCAACATGATCATAATAAATAAAAGTCCGGCCACACCAGCCGTGAGTAAAATGATTTGTCCGCGTTCATTCAACCAGGACGAGTAATCGTTTTTCATGGTCCCTCTTATCCTTACTTAATGAGATATTGGCGTTACGACGGGGTTAATTTGTGCTTAATAGTTTAATGTCCCTGAGTATTAATGACAAATACTTAATTCCATTTTTGTTCAATTATTCGATTGCCATCTGATTGAAAAATCAGCGCATGCTCAAAACTTGTGAAATGAATTTTAGCTTTTGAACGTATTATTCTTTTAATAGCAGGAAGATCCGGGAGGTGATAACGATTATGTAGCCCAACGGAGACGGCGGCGATTTTCGGTGTTACAAGGTTTAAAAAATTTGCAGACGAACTGGTATTACTGCCATGATGCCCCACTTTAAGCAGATCCGCATCGAGAAAATGGCCAAAAATCCGGTCCATACGAATTTCGGATTGCTTTTCTGCGTCTCCTGTCAATAAAATGGATGTTTTTCCATATACAACTTTAATGACAATTGAATGGACGTTAACATTTGATGTGGATATTTCCCTCCCGGGAGCCAAAACAAACATACCTATGGCGGGATCGATATTGAGTATTCGACCACGATACAATTTGACGACGGGTATATGTTCCTGTTTCGCCATCGCAATATAGTGGTGATATAAATGTGAGTTATGAGGCTCTCCAGAATTATATATAGTATCTATAGGGAAAGATTTCATTAGTGAGATAACACCTCCTATATGATCGGCATGCGGATGGGTCAAAATGACGGCATCGATATGGCGAATGCCCATGGATCGCATCTCCGGGACCAGGATTTTACTTCCGCTGTTGGAATAGGGATGCCACACGCCGGTATCAATAAATATATTTTTGTGATTGGGTGTACGGAGAAATAATGCATCGCCCTGACCTACATCAAAAACCGTAAATGTAAGTTTAGGTGTCTGTAATTTTCTAATTATCTGTTGGATTTGGAGAAGGGAGATGGCAAATAAAAAAATGATAAACCATTTCCATCGTATTTCCGGGTTATACAGAGCCGACAGAAAGAATATGGCAGTTATCCAGGTGACAAACATGAGAGGTGTAGACAAATGAACGTTCACCCACGTCCATTTGAACATGGCCGTATGAACGGATAATGTACGCAACCCGGCAACAAGATAATTTGCCGGAATATTAGCCAGGGCACCGGCAGCGGGAGCAAATATACTAATGATGATACAGCCAAAAGACCACAAAACGATGATCTGAGCCATGGGGATAGCCAAAATATTAGTGAATGGGGCCACCAGGGAAAATTGATGAAAATACCAGGCCAGCAACGGGAATAGTGAAACTTGTACAATGATACTTATGAGAACGATACCTATCACGAAACTCCCTTTCCCATATCTCAAACGATCAGGCAGCGATTGTTGTACAACGGGTAGCAGCAAGAGAATGGATAGAACTGCTCCGAACGATAACTGAAAACTGACATCAAAAAGAGAATACGGATCAAAAAGAAGAATAACGAGTGCGGCTGTTGCGAGTATGTTTAACGGTTCGCTGTATTTCTGATAAATGCGACCAAATAAAAAAAGAAAAGCCATGATAGATGCGCGTATAACTGATAACCGGAAACCTGTGATGCCGGCATAGAAAAGCAATATGGATATCACTAAAATGGTAATCAAAGCCTTGCCCCCTTTCCTTCTCCAAAAAAATGGGATCAGAAACCATATGGGCAGGATAACAAATCCCACATGTAATCCTGATACCGCCAGTAAATGGGACATACCTGCCCGGTTGAAGTTCTTTTTCTGTTGTTTACTTAGAGACTCTTTATTGCCTATGAGCAATGCCTCGGCAATCGGACGGTTTTTCGGGCTGAAATTATTTTTGATGATCGAGCTAATCCTGTCTCGCCACCAATACCACGAAAAATAATGATCATCGGGTTGATTATGGATAATTGCGAGAAGATGACATTCCAAATGGATATTCTGATTGGCCAGGTATTTTTTGTAGTCAAATTCATGAGGATTCTTCTTCACCGGGATACGCCAGATATCACCTGTAAATAAAATTTTATCACCGGTATGAAGTACTTGATGATACCGGTATTTCCCGGCCTCAACCAGGATCTTATAGGATTCATTCAAATCCACCGATTGCTTAAAATGAGTAGAATCGACTTTAACAATTAACTGCCCGTAATAACCGGATGTATCTACTGAAATGATTTGACCGTGGAAAAGGAGCGTATCACCGGTCATAGCTTGTAACATTTTTTCAGAATATGATTCTCTATGCCGCCTGATGCCAATCGACATGGATAAAGCACCGAAGGTGACAATCAAAATAAGGTAAATCAGAAGAGACAGATGATGCCAGTTGGAAGCAAAATTCCTTTGAAAAAGTTTATCTGATATAATATAAAGTAGTACTCCAATAAGGAGAATCACTAATAAATTTTCTATTCGAAATGACAGGAAATGTTCGACTATTATTCCGGATGCAAAGAGTAAAACAACACGAACAACAGGGTATCGTGCAAAAGGAATATTATTTCTATAGGACCGTGCCATATAATAAGAGATGCGGATATGGTACCATCCTTACAGAATTTCAAGAAACCATTAGAAATGATCAAGGATCAGGATCTTCTAAATTCCTGTTTACAAACTTATACAAAGAATACATGATAAAAGCTTGCAAATTAGGGGGCTAATAATCATGTTATCGCTATAGTTATTAATAGATTGTCATTAAATGTTACAGAAATCTAAATAAACGGATAGATCATGACATCACGTATTTCGTTATTCTTAATATTATTACTCACCATATCATGCAGTAAAAATTCTAAGATGAAATCAGCCAATGCCCAGACACAGTCTCAAGCCGGTCATAAATGGTCCATCGTGATCCACGGAGGAGCCGGTGTAATTTCCAAAGATATCCCTGATTCAATTAAGAATCAGTATACCAATAGCCTGAAAGAGGCTCTTACGATTGGTAAAAATGCTCTCGCCAATGGCGAAAAGGGAATGGATGTTGTAGAAAAAGTTATCAATCATCTTGAGAATGATCCACATTTTAATGCCGGTAAAGGGGCTGTTTATACCAGTGCCGGAACACATGAGATGGATGCCTGTATTATGGATGGTAAAACCATGAATGCCGGAGCTGTTGCCGGAGTCAGCACCATTAAAAATCCGATTTCACTGGCACGCCTGGTCATGGAAAAGACACCGCATGTGCTTTTAGCCTATTCGGGAGCCGAAGCATTCGCTAAAAAAATGGGCGTACAACAGGAGCCCCAATCGTATTTTGATACCAAACGACGAATGGAACAATTAAAACGAGCCCAGTCGAAATCATCCACCATGCTTGATCATGCCGGTCCATCCGTAACATTTGATGAACATAAGATGGGTACTGTGGGATGCGTGGTACTGGATGAATACGGCAACCTGGCAGCCGGTACCTCAACAGGTGGTTTAACTAATAAAATGCCCGGCCGCATCGGCGATTCACCCATAGTCGGGGCAGGGACATTTGCTAAAAATGCCACTTGTGCATTATCCGGAACAGGTATTGGCGAACAGTATATTCGTCATAGTGTGACGCGGAGTATCTCCGATCTGATGGAATACAAAGGAATGACTTTAAAGCAAGCGGCCGACCGGGTCATTAATCATGTTTTACAACCCGGGGATGGTGGAATCATTGGAGTGAGCCATAATGGTTCGGTTACCATGACATTTAATACCCAGGGTATGTTTCGGGGTGTAGCCACTTCCAAAGGCCGTTTTGAAGTAAAAATCTGGCAATGATATCAGTCAACAGTTAACAGTGAGCAGTTATCAGTTTTGTACTTAATGAGCTTTGCTCATTAAGGCATCAACATTTTGTTTACTGATCACTGTTAACTGATCACTGTCAATTGATCACTGTCAAATATTATTATCGAATTTATCTCTGAGTTGCTGAATATAAATACCGATATCATTTCTTAACTCGAAGATCCATTCATGCAATCTGAAATAATCATTACGGGTGAAAATACCACGATGTTTGAGTGTTTGCAGGATGGAAAGCGATCGATTGGCACTGTATAATGCTTTTTTGGTATATACGATATTCGCACCTAAAACGTCCTGATCAAAGCCAAAGCCATAACCTGCCGCCAGTTTACAACTGACCTGAAGTGTATCGGAAACGAATTGAACAAAAGCAGAATTTCGAAGTGTTTCCGGGTTTACATCCGTATATTTCAACAGGTAGGCACCGAGATTACGTGACTCATCGTAGATACTCAGATTATCTATTGAGCCATAATCGCTCATCACATAATCTTCGCTGTTTTTTTTCCAATCTTCTCCATCGAGGAAATCTTCAATCTCATCTTCATCGTAAAGATCATCGTCGAAATCGTCAAATAATTCCGAATCATCCTCATTGAATAAAATATCCTCATCAATGTCATCATCCGAATCGAAATCATCATCATCTTCAGGAAAATAAGCCTCTTCAAAAAGAAGCTCTTCCTCAATAAACGCATCTATGGCATCTAATTCGGAAGAATACTCTTTCATCAAGTGAATCCAATTCGGAAGGCCTTCACCCCAAGTAGAGTTAATGAATTCCTTCAATTGATCGCTTTTGGCTTCAACTTCGTTTATGTGATTTTCCCACTGATGTTCATTCCAGATATCACCATCGAAATTGTTAATGCGCATGGCAGGTAAAACTTTATATTTTAAATGTTTATAAGCAAAAAAAGCCTACTAAAACCGGAGTTATTAACTCCTCAATGGTAAACTTCATTAATCTTACATACAACGCATAAATTACGGCTAATATTTCCGTAATGAAACAGTAATTTTAAAATTATAAGCGTTCCAGTACGCCACTGATAATTTTAGTCATTTTTGGCTCTGCCAAATCGGCGGCAGCGAGGATATCTTCCAGCTTAACAGGTTTTAGGGCATCCGGAAAACATTCGTCGGTAATGACCGATATTCCTAATACTTTCATATTCATATGGACCGCAGCGATAACTTCAGGAATGGTACTCATACCAACAACATCCCCGCCAATCATCCTGAGATAGCGATATTCCGCACGTGTCTCCAGGTTGGGTCCTGTTACGGCTACATAAATGCCTTGCTGCATTTTTATACCGTTGTCCAAAGCCACCTTTTCAGCCATAGAAACCAATTCCGGTGTGTAGGGATCGCTCATATCCGGAAAACGGGTACCCAGTTCGTCATCATTCGGACCGATCAGAGGGTTGTCACCTAATAAGTTAATATGGTCGACGATACACATGACTTCACCTCGCTTATATGTGGGATTCATACCACCGGCAGCATTGGATACGAAAAGTGTATCGGCACCAAGGGCATTCAAAACCCGAAGCGGGAATACAATTTGCTGCATGCTGTATCCCTCGTAGTAATGAAAGCGTCCCTGCATAGCCACAACTTTTTTACCTGCCAGATTTCCAAATAGCAAGCGGCCTGCATGGCTTTCAACAGTTGAGGTTGGGAAATGAGGAATATCCGCATAGGAGATGGATGTTTTAATATCCATCTGATCTACCAGACGGCCTAACCCTGTGCCAAGAATAATTACATAATCGGGCCGGCTGTCGGTTTGTTGCTGAATATGGTTAAGTGCTTCTTTTCTCTTTTTTCTAAATTCTTCTACTGTTTCTATGTTCATTAGTAATAATTATGCAAAATGGAATAATGTTAATCTATCTGGTTCAAAATATCGTCAATATCATCTAAATTTGCGGCAATATCATCATTTTTTTGGCGGGTATCGTCCGTTTGCTTTTTCTCGTCTTTTGGTTGGTCCGTTTTACGTTGCTGATGATTATTTCGCCCCGAAGTATCGGTCAGTTTTGTATCCAGTTCTTTTGGTAATTGAAACAGGGAGGCCTCGTCTTTGTCAAATGATTCAAGCGATTGTCGCGAACGTTCTAAAAATGATTGGATACCTTTAATGATTTCCTCACGCCGATCAAGTAACTGCAAAATACTTTGGCGAATTTGCTGGCGCTGTTGTTGAGCTTCGCGGATGATGGCATTGGCTTCCATTTCTGATTTCTCAATAGTATTCTGAGCTTCTTTACGAGCCTCCGACATACGGTGGTCAGCCGATTCTTTAGCTGTTTGCAGTGTTTCATGCAGGGCCTGCTCTACCTTCTCATAATGCTTTAATTTATCCCTGTAGCTTTGCAATTCAGCTTCCAGTTCCCGGTTTTTACTAACCATGTGTTCCCATTCACTGGCTATTACACCGAGAAAAGCGTTGACTTCGGCTACATCGTATCCCCGTAATGATCTCTCAAATTTTTGTTGTTTAATCTCTAAAGCAGTCAGTTTCATAATAAAAGTGGGTGTTTTTTGGAAATGCTTTAAGCCAAGTTATAAGGCTTTTGGTTGTAATTCAACCGGTATAAAAAGGATTAATGGGTTTTCTTCAACATATTCTGCAATTTTCTGTTATCCATCATGTCTTCACCCTTCTCGTTTAACTCTTCCTTTCGTTCAGAGTCAAGGAGCGGTGCTTCCCGTTCAGCAATTGGTTCTTCAACAGCTATGGCTTCCAGATTTTGCAGGCGTTTCTCTACCGATTGTTTATAATTATTAAATTGATGCAGAAGAAGCTCAATATCATCCGAACTGTTATGTCTCCTGTCGATCCAGTATTTGATCAAGCCAACAATTTTCGAAAAAACATAACCCAAGAGAGTCGTGCCAAAAATTATACCGACAATTGGTATTAATTCCATAAAATTCATAGTTTCGCCCTTCGTTTTTGCGCGATTTTTTTAACAATCTCCTGATTCACTTGTTGTTCATCCTGCACTAAAGTGTCATCCGGAATGGTATTAATTTTTGTTTCAGTGAAGTCATCCGGTTCCGCTGCAGCTATGGTTTCCAGATTTTCTATTCGCTTTATCAAACCGGATACGGTCTGTTCCAACTGTTCAATTTGCTCTCCGATATCTTGATTACTTTCCCTTAATTTCATCTGATTCTTCTGAAAATCAAGAACAAATTTGGTGAAGATCGCAAAGAGTGGTATTAAAACCCATATCCAATACATAATGTTATCAAATATCGCTTATATTTAACTAATTTCAATGAGGATATAAAGATTATAATAGAAATCTAAAAATAATTAGGATCATTGAAAGATTTATTTTGATTTTTATTGGTATTGGCGTTCTCCGAAAATGGCGGAACCGACTCTAACCATTGTTGCTCCCTCTTCCACCGCTACTTCAAAATCGTTCGACATCCCCATCGACAAATGTTCCAGTTGAATATTGTTCGTTTCCATGTTACGGTGATGATCACGTAACTCTTTTAGCATACGAAATTGTGGGCGTACAAGTTCCAGGTCCTCTTCTAAAGATGCCATACCCATCAATCCTCTTATTTTAGTCCATTTCAGTCCTTGAGCGTATTCCAATAACGCTTTCAAATCATCCGGTTCACAGCCACTCTTTTGTTCTTCATCACTGATATTTACCTGTATCAGTGTGTTTATGGATCGACCAATGTCGGAAGCACGTTTCTCCACCTCTTTGAGTGCTTTTTTCTTAGGTATGGAATGTATCCAGTTTACCCGGCCGGCCATATACTTTATTTTATTCGTCTGAAGGGTCCCAATCATGTGCCATTGCACATCATCGCCAAAATGTTCCATTTTATCAGTTAGTTCCTGTACCCGGTTTTCGCCAAAATGAATTTGACCGCAACTGATGGCTTCATGGATCATCTCTTCTGGTTTTGTTTTACTGACAGCTATAAGGATAACCTCCTGTGGGTTTCTGTCAACTCGTTTACAGGCTTCTGCTATTCGGGTTTTAATACGCTCAATATTTGCACAAATATCAATAGTTTCCATCAAATAAATACTTTTTTAAAACGTTTTGTAAATAAATTTATTAGAAGATGCGAGTAATAAGAGTAACAATAAAGGTCTTTTTTGATTCAAAAATATACCGTATATTAAAAGTTCTGTTATAAACAAATATCCCGTGAGCGTTATCAAAAGACTTAAAATAAAACGTATTAAAAAATACGGGAAACTTGCGTTCTCAGATTATGAATCTAAAAATGGAGGATGCCGGTGACCCGAAAGATGACTACCAAAGTAAGTCATATTTCTCGTTTTTTAAATAAATGGGCCCCGCAGAGCACTAAGCTGGATTACGATAATGTAGGATTATTAGTAGGAAATTCCGGTAACAACGTAACAAAAATTCTTACCTGCCTTGATGTTACCGAAGAAGTTGTAGATGAAGCGATCGAAAAAAAATGTGATCTGATTGTTTCTCACCATCCCCTCATATTCCGTGGTTTAAAACGCATAAACGACGATTCCTTGCAGGGTGCCATCATTTACAAATTGATTCGTAACGAAATCGGGGTCATTGCCGCTCATACTAATCTCGATGCCGCCCAGGGGGGCGTTTCGTTTATATTGGCCCGAATATTAGGGCTCAGCAATATTCATTTTCTCGACGATTCCTATCCACTGGCACTATTTCTGAGTGTTTCGATACCTGTTAATGTAGCCGATTTTCTCAAAGAACGGCTCGAAAACATGGGTGTCGAAGATATCGAGATACTGGATTATTCTAAACACGATGGCAGTCAAAAAAGCGTGAAACTGGAAGCGCGGATAGAAGCATATCAGGAATCTGAGGTTAGAAAACTGGTTGAGGATAATCTGCCCGGGAATAACAGGAATTATCAGATTTTTAAACTGGCTAACGATTCCGATAAAGTAGGCATGGGTGCTATCGGAGAGTTTCAGGAACCAAAAGACGGTGATAAATTTCTGAACCTGGTATCAGATAAGCTATCGGTTGAGGCAATCCGTTATTCGGGTTTTGCTCAAAATATTAAAAAAGTCGCCGTTTGTGGTGGGGCCGGTGTATCGCTGACATCCCTTGCACGCTCACGAGGGGCTGATGCTTTTGTAACTGCTGATGTAAAATATCATGATTATTTCATCGAAAAGGGATCTTTCATGCTATTGGATGTCGGACATTATGAAAGTGAAGTCCCGGTTGTTGATGTGATGAAAAACGAATTGAGCCAAGCGTTTAAGGATGTGGACGTTATATCAACAAAGGTTCGTACCAGTCCCATGCGGGTACATATCAATGAATTTCAAAATAAAAATAATCTGGAAAACCAAAACGATCAGGTGTAATATTTATGGAAGAAGTTCTTCAAAATCTGGCAAATCTACAGTATATCGATTCCCGTATTGATGAGATAACACGTCTTAGAGGTGATTTACCAGAAGAGATCCTGGATATTGAAACGGATATATCCCGACTCGAGGCAAAAATAAATAAAATCAAGGAAGACCAGAAGAATCTGAAAAAAGAAGAAGACGAACTCAAATTGGAGATTGAGGAAGCCAATGGTCTGGTTGATAAGTATGAAAAACAACAAATGGCGGTTCGCAATAATCGTGAATACGATGCGCTGACCAAAGAGATCGAATCACAAAAGCAAAAGGTGGAAAATGCGAAATCACGCCTCGAAGAAATAGTGATTCTGAATCAGGAAAATGAAAAAATTCTTGAAGATAGTATCAAGGAAAAAGAAGAGATCGAAAATACTCTCGTTGATAAGAGAGCAGATCTCAAGGAAGTGATCAAACGTACCGAGGAAGAAGAAAACGTACTTCGTAAAAAAAGGAATAAAGCAGCCGAGGAACTTTCTGAACGATACCTAAAAAGCTATCAGCGCTTGCGCAATGGGCTTACGAACGGTATGGCTGTTGTACCTATGGAGCGTGGATCTTGTCTCGGTATGATGCTTCCCCCACAGACACAAATGGAAGTTCGTCGAAAAAATAAAATTATTATCGACGAAAACAGTGGCCGCATTGTTGTTGATAAAAGCTTTTTTGATGAAGCCAAAAAAGCGATGACGAAATAAGGCTTATCGAGTTTACGTTTATTATAAGTCAGGGATTGCCGGGTAATCGCTTCGACCTTCGGATCGGAGAGGAAAGTCCGAACACCTGCAAGCACCGTGCTTCCTAACAGGAAGGCTCCGTCTTTCGGGACGGGGACAGAGAGTGCCACAGAAAACAGTCTGCCGATGGCTCTTCGGAGCACAGGTAAAGGTGAAAAGGCGAGGTAAGAGCTCACCGCCCCGGTGGTGACACCGGGTGGCCTGGTAAACCTCACGGGGTGCAAGATCAAGTAAGATAGTATGTGCCGCTTGCCATGACGCTATCGGGTGGATCGCTTGAGGCCGCCGGTGACGACGGCCCCAGATAAATGATTATCGCCCCGAAAGTTTTCGGGGTACAAAATTCGGCTTATAGGCAATCCTTCTGGCCTTTCGAAAGAAAGGCCTTTTTTTTATCCTTCCGGGATGGTCCGTCGAAGGGATAACCTGCCACGCCTTATTAAATACGCAAACCCGGTATAATACAGGGCTGAATATTTAATTCAGAGAGAGAGGAAAAAGAGCCTTTATAATTCCTGATATTACATTTCTGTACTATTTATCATTAATATTATCAATAATATGAAACTAAGCATAGCATGTTTACGTAATCAGGTTTAAGTTATATACTGAAATCCCACACTAAATTATAATACTATGCATTCATCAAGGGGATTGGTAACAGTCGTGCTCATGGTTTCTGTCATTGGTTTTTTGGCTTCTTCATGTGGAAATGAAAGTAAGTCGAATAATAAATCAAAGAGAGATACGACCAACGTAATACCCATCGAAGCGGTGGCTGTCAGCCTGGGTGACATAACCGCTAATTATAACACTACGGCAACTCTTGAGGCCGAAGGTGAAGCAAATGTCGTAGCCAAGGTCAATGGAATTATAAAAAAGTTATATGTTGAAGAAGGCGATATGGTCAAACAGGGTCAGGCTCTCGCCAAGCTGGAAGACGAGCAATATGTCTACGAAGTTAAGCGCATCGAAGCCAATATGAAACGACTACTTAACGACTATCAGCGAAATAAAGAGTTATATGATAAGAAGCTGATCAGTGCGGAAACGTATGAGAATGTAAAATATCAGTATGAGGCAGAAAAAGCCAACCTTGATCTGGCTAAATTACAGGTAGCCTATTGTACTATCCGGGCTCCGATAGAAGGGGTAGTTTCCGAGAGGATGATCAAAGCGGGAAATATGGTTTCCACTAATCAAATAGTATTTCGCGTAACGGATTTTAGTCCTTTATGGGCCATCTTATATGTTCCCGAACATGAAATGAGAAAAATCAGGTTGCATCAACCGGCCGATCTCGTTGCCGATGCGATACCGGATAAATTATTTACGGGCGTAATCGAACGAATTAGCCCGGTCGTTGATCCGTCGACGGGTACTTTCAAAGTAACAGTGATCGTGAATGATAAGACCGGTACGCTAAAACCGGGGATGTTCACGCGTATCAAAATAACCCACGACACCCATAAAAACACACTAATGATACCCAAATCAGCGCTTTTATCAGAAGATGGGACCAACAGTGTCTATGTCATCAACAATAACATGAGTTTCAAGAGGGAGATTGAACCGGGTTATGCCAGTGATTCTCATATTGAAGTTATCAGAGGATTGAAAGAAGGTGACAGTGTCGTAACCATCGGACAAAGCAGCCTGAAAGACAGTACACGGATTGAAGTCATAAACATGACCCGCAAAAAGTGAGTCGCCTTATAAGAGAGATGTTTACCATCAGAGTGCAGCACTATGAAAATAATAGAGATATCCACCCGGCGAAAAGTTACCATAGCGATGTTCACCATCGGAATTCTTCTCTTTGGTTTCGTGTCGCTGACCCGTCTTAAGATCAATCTCCTGCCGGAACTGAGCTACCCTACACTTACGATTCGTACCGAGTTTGAAGGAGCGGCGCCTGCCGAGGTTGAGAACCTGGTGACCAAACCGGTGGAAGAGGCTTTGGGTGTCGTCAAAAATGTACAGCAGGTTCGAAGCATATCCCGTTCAGGACAATCGGATGTGACACTGGAATTTGCCTGGGGAACTAACATGGATTACGCCAGCCTGGACGTCCGTGAAAAGCTTGACGCCCTCCAGTTGCCGTTGGAGGTGCAACGCCCCGTTATCCTTCGTTTTGATCCGACGCTCGATCCGATCATGCGTTTTGCGCTGTATAAAGAAACGGGTAAACCGGACGGGGCATATACAAAGGTTAAGTACAATAAAACAGACGCAAAAACGGATATCAAACCGATTGAAACGCTAAAGCTTTTACGTAGGTTTGGCGACGAACAGCTTAAAAAAGAGCTCGAAACGGCATCGGGAGTCGCTTCTGTTAAGGTCAGTGGCGGGCTTGAGGAAGAGATACAGGTTTTAGTGGATGAAAAGCGGCTGGCGTATTTGAATATACCAATCGACAAGGTGGTGGATGTACTTAGTGCTGAGAATGTGAATTTATCGGGTGGCCGCCTTGAGCAGGGAACGCAGCAATATCTTGTCAGGACGTTAAATCAATTTCAGTCGGTAGATGAAATTCAGGACATTGTCGTTGATCAAAATCAGGCGAAGCCCGTTTATATCAGGGATATAGCGGATGTTCACGAGGGATATAAGGAACGGGAAGCCATCACCCGTTTAAATGGGCGGGAAGCGGTTGAGATTGCGATTTATAAGGAAGGTGATGCCAACACCGTTGCCGTGGCCAATGAAGTAAAAAAACAGCTTAAGCATATCCGCAAAAACCTGCCTGCCGGTGTAAAACTGGTGAAAGTGTATGATCAATCTACGTTCATTAATCAAGCTGTGGATGAGGTGGTTAATGCAGGCATCATCGGTGGTATCCTTGCCGTTGTTATCCTCTTCCTTTTTCTCCGGGATATCTGGGCCACGTTTATTATTTCACTGTCGATACCGGTCTCGGTCATAGCCACTTTCAACCTGATGTATGGGTATGATATTTCGCTGAATATTATGTCTCTCGGGGGCATCGCCCTGGGTATCGGGCTTCTGGTGGATAACTCTATTGTCGTACTTGAAAATATTTCACGTCACAGGGATATGGGGAAATCAACACTGGATGCAGCTCGTGAGGGTGCCAGTGAAGTGGGTATGGCGGTTATGGCATCGACCTTAACGACGGTAGCGGTATTTTTCCCACTGGTTTTCGTTCATGGTATCGCCGGACAATTGTTCAGGGATCAGGCGTTGACTGTTACCTTTTCATTACTGGCATCCCTGCTGGTAGCTATTACATTGATTCCCATGCTTTCTTCCTTGTATGGGCAAAAAGCGACACCAGTACCTAAAGCTGTAAGACGAAAGCCGGGAACAAGGGTCGGACGCCGGCTCCAATCATTCAGGCTCTTCATTTTTGTTACGGTCCCGACATTCGTAGTCCGTTTTTTCCTTAAAGGCATTAAAGGGTTCGGAAGGGGCGTTCTTTTTATAATTCAACCGTTATTAAAGGCTTTTGAGAAAAGTTATCAGGCCATTTCTGATCGATATCCGAATGTAATCCGATGGGCCCTTGATCACAAATCCACGGTACTACTGACTGCCCTGGCTATATTTATGCTCAGCTTAATGTTGATACCACGATTGGGAGTGGAGCTGATTCCATCGTTGTCACAGGGAGAATTTCGCGTTGAATTTCGAATGCCGCCGGGTACGCCTTTGCAACAGACGGATGCCGCTATTCAATCGGTACAGCTTGCCGCCACAACTATCCGCAAAGTGAATACGACGTTTGCCGTAGCAGGTACCGGTAACCGCATGGATGCTAATCCGGAAGAAGGGGGCGAAAATTGGGGGGAACTGAATGTGAATCTCATATCCGGCTCCAACCGCTCGGACGAAGAATCTACGATGGATGGCATGCGCACTGAACTTCAGTCCATACCGGGGTTACAATACAAATTTGCAAGGCCGGCCCTGTTTACGTTTAAAACACCGGTGGAAATTGAAGTGTCCGGTTACGATTTAAACGATTTGAAGCAGGTAAGTGATGTTCTCAGCCGCAAATTACAGGTCTCATCCCGTTTTACGGATGTGAAATCTACTATGGAAAGAGGGTACCCGGAGATACAGATTCATTTCGACCGGGAGAAGGCTGCTGCTCTGGGTTTGGCCGTTCATAATATCGCCGATCGTATCGTCAGTAAAATAAAAGGAGACGTGGCTACCCGCTATTCACTGCATGACCGGAAGATCGATATCCTGGTTCGTGCCCGAAGTCAGGACCGCGCTTCTGTTGATGAAATACGCCGCCTGATAGTGAATCCGGAAAGCGATAAGCCTATTCCCCTTGAAGCCATTGCCAAAGTGCAGACGACTATCGGTCCGGGCGAGATACGCCGTATTGCACAACAACGCGTGGCTGTCGTTACCGCCAATCTCAGCTATGGTGACCTCGGCGCGGCTGCCGGAGAGATCAATAAAATGGTCAATTCCATGACCTTGCCGGCCGGAATATTTACCACACTCGGAGGACAAAATGAAGAGATGTCCTCTTCTTTCCGGTCTCTCTTGTTTGCATTGGCATTAGCCATGTTTCTTGTTTACCTGGTCATGGCTTCGCAATTCGAATCGCTGGTCCATCCGTTAGTCATTCTGTTTACTATTCCGTTAGCTTTAGTTGGTGCGATATGGGCCTTGTGGCTGACAAATTCAACTATAAGTGTAGTTGTGTTCATCGGGTTGATCCTTTTAGTTGGTATTGTGGTTAATAATGCCATTGTATTGATTGATCTTATCAACCAGTTGCGTCAGAGCGGGATGGATAAATACGAAGCTATTGTGGAAGGCGGGCGCCTGCGACTACGGCCTATTCTTATGACTACCTTAACGACAGCTTTGGGCCTGTTGCCGATGTCGCTGGCATTTGGCGAAGGGGCCGAAATTCGTGCCCCTATGGGTATAACAGTCATCGGCGGACTCACGATATCAACTTTGTTGACACTCGTTGTGATACCTGTCATGTATGCTATCCTTGATCGCAAAACGTATGTATCGGACGCTTCTGCTGATACCATAAGTACGAACAGTAACGAACCATGAAGGTGATAGTATGAATATTACAAAATGGTCGTTAAGCCGCCCGGTTACAAGTTTAATGGTTTTCACCTGTTTCATTGTCGTGGGACTTATTGCCAGCCGCCTGGTACCGATCGAATATTTCCCGGATATCAGTTTTCCGGGGCTGTACATTGAAATACCATACAAAGGATCAACACCCGAGGAAGTAGAGCGGTTGATTACGCGCCCCGTTGAGGAAGCCGTTGCTACCGTGAGTGGTATTGAAGAAATGAACTCCGACTCCCGTGATGACGAAGCCGGCATATTCGTCCGTTTTAATATGGGCACGGATATCAATCTTAAATCCATCGAAGTGCGTGAGAAAATTGATGGGATACGTCATCTTTTGCCCGAGGACCAGGAGCGTATATTTGTGTACAAGTTCACCGCATCCGATCAACCTATCCTGAATTTGCGTATATCAAGTGAACGGGATTTATCCGATGCTTACGATCTGTTATATCGAAATGTCAAACAACGCGTAGAACGGATACCCGGCGTTTCGAAAGTGGATCTATACGGTGTTGAAAAGAAACAGCTTCAAATTAAACTGGATCCAAACCGGCTCATTGCACACAACGTAAATTTTGTGAATCTCGTTGAAACACTCCGGCGAAGCAATTTCTCAGTGACAGCAGGAAAAATTGATGAAGCCGGGAAAAGATACCTCGTACGTCCGGTGGGTGATATCAATGATCCCGAAAAGATAGAAAATCTGGTTATTGGTCCGAATAATCTTAAAGTAAAAGATATCGCGAATGTCAGTTACGAGACTCCTAAAGTCGATTATGGACGGCATCTCGACCGCAAATATGCTATCGGCCTGGACGTTTTCAAGGAATCGGGTGCCAACACTGTAGACGTTTCCAATGCCGTTTTAGAGGAGGTAGAATCCATTAAACAAACACCCCAGATGAAAGGTATCCGCATCTTTGAACTAGAGAATCAGGCTACCGGTATTCTGAGTTCGCTGGAAGAGTTGTTGAGTGCCGGTGTGCTCGGGGCGCTATTCTCCATCATCGTGTTGTATTTCTTCCTGCGAAATTTCCGCACAACCATGATCGTAGCTCTGGCGGTACCCTTTTCATTAATCGTGACATTGGCCTGTCTCTTTTTCCTCGGAATGTCATTGAACATTCTTACAATGATGGGATTGATGCTCGCTGTGGGTATGCTGGTGGATAACGCCGTCGTGGTAACGGAAAACATCCACCGCCATCAGTATGAAGGCGGAAGCAAACAGAAAACTACGGTTAAAGCGGTTAAAGAAGTGGCTATGGCCGTCACAGCCGGTACATTGACGACGATCATCGTATTTTTGCCGAATATTGTGAGTCAGCGTGATATGTCAGCCATTTATTTAAAACATGTGGCCGTGACAATCTGTATCGCTCTTATCGCTTCACTGCTGATATCCCTGACTATCATTCCACTCCTGACGTCCCGTTACAGAACTGGTAAAGTTGAAGCCGTAAAACCGACAATAATAGATAAAGGATTGAACGGGTACGGACGGTTATTAAGCTGGTTCCTGAGACACCGGTATGCATCAGTTGGTATCATCCTGTTAATACTTGCAAGTGTTGCGATACCGGCGCGGTTTGTGAAAACAGAGATGTTCCCGCCCATTGCCGACAGGGTTTTGAGACTGTATTATAACGTAAACGGCCATTATGTCCTGGATAAAGTCGAGGAAAACGTATACCGCGTTGAAGATTATTTATACAGCCATCAAAAAGATTTCGATATCAAATCGGTGTATTCCTTTTATCGTCCCGGATATGCCATGTCGACTATATTACTGGTTGATAAGGATAAAGCCACTAAATCGGTCGATGCAATAAAAGACGCCATAAGAGAAGATATGCCCAAAATACCGATCGGAAAACCTTCGTTTGAGTTTCAGTCGAGAAGCGGAGGCGAGGCCATGCGGGTTCATTTGATCGGTGAGGCGAGCGATGAATTAACGAAATTATCTGATGAAGTAATCCGGAGATTAAAGAAAACACCCGGTTTTTCGGACGTTCGTTCCGAAGCCGAAACAGGCAGCGAGGAAGTAAGAGTTACGATAGACCGGGAGCGCAGCCGGTTTTACGGAATGTCGACGAGACAGATTGCGGGTATCGTATCAAATGCCATGCGGGGACAACAGTTGCGACGTATACGTGATAAACAGGGTGAGGTGGATGTTGTCCTTCTTTTCAGCGAGAAAGACCGACAATCGGTTGAGGATCTTCGCAATGTGCCGATTACAATATCAAACGGGCAGCCCGTGAAGCTCTCATCCATAGCACATTTTGATATCCGGAAGAGTCCCCACAGTATTCACCGTGAGAACCGTTTAACTTCTTTAGCTGTTATTATTAATCCCAGGGATATAACAAAAAATGAAGCCCGCGAGAAGATCAATGCGGTCATGAATCAGATTGATTATCCTGCCGGTTACGGGTGGAGCTACGGACGCAGTTTCCGTGAGGATGAACAAACGATGAATGAGATGATGATCAATATTATCCTGGCGCTGATATTGATCTACCTGGTGATGGCGGCATTGTTCGAATCGGTGTTGTATCCATCGAGTATCATCACTTCCATTATTTTTGCTGTCATCGGTGTATATTGGTTTTTCATGTTAACAGACACGATATTCTCGTTTATGGCCATGGTCGGCATTCTCATTTTAATGGGTATTGTTGTCAATAATGGTATTGTGCTAATAGATCATATCAATCATCTGAGGGCAGGTGGTTTGAGCCGGAATAAAGCAATAGTTCAAGGCGGTATGGACCGTATGCGTCCCATTCTTATGACAGCCGGAACGACAGTACTCGGATTGATACCGTTGTGTGTAGTAACTACCCAGGTCGGCGGTGACGGTCCTCCCTACTTCCCGATGGCGCGGGCAATCGTTGGTGGTCTCACATTCTCTACGATCGTTACCATGCTCATTTTACCGACTATTTATGTGATGCTGGATGATTTAAAAAACTGGTCGGTGCGGGTAATTCGCGCGGCGAAAAGCAGTGATCAATTATCTAGAATTAATTAACAATGACGAACGTCCATGGTGTCATTACGAAGCCGAATGGCTGAAGTAATCCCTTCCGTGATTATGATGACAGGCGAAATCAACGACAGGAGATTGCCGCGGTAATTATCGGGTTTCCTCCAACACCAGATCACTCTTTTAGCATTCCTCTCAATCATCCCCCGCCAATTTACTCAGTTGATCGACATAGGCCTAAAAGCATAGGATGACAGTATTTTTGTTTTATTATATTCCCATGAAGAATACTTTATACCTCAGAATTGTAAACCACCATGAAAAATATTCGCTTCTTATGTATGACCACTGCAGCATTAATGCTATTAGTGCCGTCATTGTTATTGGCCCAGAATATGCTGAATCAGAATCCCCTGAAAGAAGCAAAATTGGCAACGCCCGCTCAATACAAATCCCTTTATCATGAAGTCAATCAGCGTCTTTTAAAACTGGAACCGCAATCAATACATAATGCGGATGGGTATATCCCTTATGAGTACCTCATTCCGGCCGGTTATTATCAACAGATGTGGGATTGGGATGGTTTTTTCATCGGCTCTCACCTGGCTGCCCAAAGCAAAGAAAAAGCTAAATACCTGAAATGGTGGGTGCTCAATTTCGCCAAAGCGGTAGACGACAGCGGGTATGTCTCCGGCTGTATCACGCCCAAAGGCCCTCGGCCGGTATTTGGCAAGTTCGCTATGAAACCGTTTCTCTCACAGGGAGCGTTAATCGCCGCACGCCGTTTAGCCGATTTCAAATGGATCAAAAAAGTTTATCCCAAACTTAAAGCCGTAATCGCTTACCGGGAACGGACGGAACTGGATATTCACTACGGGTTATTTTATTGGGACAATGCCGGTGAATCGGGTGTGGATAACAGCGTGGTACTGTCTAATGACCCGAACGACCGCGGAGCCATCATCGCCGTGGATATGAATACCTGGCAGCTCAGGGAATATCTGAGTATGGTCCAATTAGCTGCGAAACTCGGATATCATAAGGATGTAACGTATTATAAACAGAAAGCCCTGGCCTTAAAGAAAGCAATGATGAAGACTCTGTGGTTCCCGGAGGATCACTCGTTTTGGAATATCCGCCGGGATGACGGCAAACCGATTAAACGCGTTAGTTTTCAGAATTTCCTTCCTCTGTTTCAGGGAATGTTACCTCAAAAAGCCGGTCGCGAAATGATCAACAAATACCTGTGGAATCCCGATTATATGCTGTCGAATTACGGCCTTCGCTGTCTGTCTAAACAGGATCCGGATTATAACAACAAGAATATCATCGTTCCCTATTCCAATTGGCGCGGACCAATATGGATAAACGCCAACTATCTCTATTCCATCATGCTGGTCCGATACGGGTACATAAACCGGGCCAGGGAGCTGGCATATATGATCGGGAAGCTCATCCTTAACGATGTAAAAGCCAACGGCTCGCTTCATGAAGATTATAACGCAGACACCGGCGCACCCCTTGCTCCCGACGCCAAACAGTCGGGTGGTACTTTTAAAGGATTTGTCGGCTGGGACTTGCTATCCGCTGATATGCTGCATGGCGGCGCTACCGGAAAATGGATGATGTTGACAGTTGACAGTAATCAGTAAACAAAAAGAAGTAAACAGAAAATTATCCGTCAGGCTTTTTTGAAGCTGTAGATGGATCGAGCAATTAAATCCAATTTTCGATCCATCGGAATGAAACTCATACAGGATGCTGAGACTCAGGACCAGGTAAATTTGGCATTACCATTCATTCCATCCGGATTTTCTCGAGCATTTTATTCAATTCACTAACTTCATTAGATGTTAATTCCGAAAGGAGTCGCTCACTGAATGTTATACTATTGTCAATTTGGCTTAGCTGCCCCATTCCCTTATCGCTTATAGATATATCCACTCGCCTGCGGTCATTTTGTGATTGTGTCCTCGTAACTAATCCCTTCTTTTCGAGACGATCCACCAGGCGTGTAGTATCGGCACTTTTGCGCAACATGCGTTCCTTGATGAAATTATTTGTACACTTATTGGGATATTCTCTACGTAATATTCTCAAGATGCCATATTGTTGCAGTGTCAGATCGTACTCCTGAAGATAATATTCCAATCTGGTTTGTATAAAATCGGAGGTGAGTATAAGATTTATTAACCCTTTTTGATAAATTCCCAGATTATAGGAATTCATTAACTCTTCTTCAGTGGGCATAATGTTATTTGTCAAATTACTTAAATAGTTCTAATGAGGAATATCTAAAATGAATAATTATTGTTCACAACATACATATATTTGCAATAAATAGCCCTTCGGTTTTTGCTTTTGATTATGAAAATGACCTAAGAAATTAATTTTATATCATTTATAAAATATAAGCGAATATAAAAAGTGAAATAATATGCGATATCTATAAAATTTTATTTGTTTGTAACAATTATTGTTATTAACATAGGTACAGCTCAAATGAAATGGAGCTATCGAATCGAAAGAAATTATTATAGAACTTTAAGGAGAGACAATTGATTCGATTTGCTCTGAATCATTTGCGTGTGTAATTCAATGGTAACCCTGGAAGAGAGAAGCTTAATATTATTATTATTTTTATTCATAGTGTTTTAGACAGGGTTACCGTTTTTAAATCTTATTGTTACCTCTGTATTATCGACCTTTAAAAAAGTGGCTTTCACCCAAAAAAGCCACTTTTATTATTTCCCTTTCTCACTAATCCCAAACGATTTGTCCTGTTTTAGGCATACATGCAAGCACTTTATAGGGTAATAATATTATTATCGTTATATTCCGATTTTAATGATATTATTATTATTTTAAATCGCATACATTACATTCGCATTTGGCTTTACAAGAGATGCCTTTAAATAATTATAGCAATGAAAGAACTCAAACAAGAGAATCTCATCTTACATGATATTCAATCCGAGGAGGATATAACAGAACTTGTACATACGTTTTATTCTTATGTACAGAAAGACGAACGACTGGGCTATATCTTTAATGATTTCGCAAAAACGGATTGGGATAATCATCTGCCCAAAATGGTTGATTTCTGGTCTAATATTTTATTCCGAACCGGTCGATACAAAGGGCGTCCATTTCGACAACATTTACCTTTACCATTGAAATTAAATGATTTTGAGCGT